>JBDKEH010000080.1:0-32289 GCA_039795345.1 Bacteroidota bacterium | reverse complement strand
ACTTCGACCTATGATGCATCAAAGCGATAATTTTTTTGCAGAACAGATGCTTCTGATGGTAAGTGATGAGATACTGGGAGTGATGAATGATAGAAAAGTGATCGATACATTATTGAAGATGCATTTTTCAGAGCTCACACAAAAACCCAATTGGGTGGATGGTAGCGGACTTAGTCGGTATAATTTATTTACGCCGATGCATTTTATAAGTCTTCTACAAAAAATGAGTCAAGAGTTTTCATGGGATAGAATAACAACCATCCTACCTACCGGAGGAACAGGCACTTTGAATAATTTTTATAAGCCTCTTCAGTATAAAATTTTCGCGAAAACAGGAACATTAAGTGGACAAGTAGCATTAAGCGGCTATCTGATCACGAAGAAAAATCGGAAATTGATTTTTTCTGTCTTGGTAAACAATCATCAAACATCCGCTGTAACGGTGAGAAGGGCTGTAGAAGCATTCTTGATGAACTTGCATGCTATTTATTGATATGTAATGTTTTCATTGCTAAGCCGACATACTGTGAAAATCCTGTATTTTCATATATGTCATTTTCCAACTTACCCATAACGGAAGAATCATTGCCACAGGTACAGTCTGTGCCTTTTAAAAACATTCATCCTGATTACTTGAAAGTTTTGCGTATCACTTGGCTGATTACGTTTGGAATCATCTTGGCAGGTCTTACAGCACTTTTTGTGTTTGTGGCCAAACTGCAAACGGTATTATTGATTTCATTAGGTGTGGGTTTTTACCTGATCATAACTGTTATTACTGTTGTATCGGGTACTCGATCTTTTAAAAGAAAGGAATATGCAGTTCGGGAAAGAGATATTCTGTATAGTACCGGTTGGCTTTTTCGACACACACATATGGTTCCCTTTAATCGTATGCAACACTGTGTGGTGAATTCCGGTCCCATAGAAAGAAAATTCGGATTGGCATCTGTTAGTTTGTATACAGCTGCATCTGAAGGGAAAGATATTACTATCCATGGTTTACCGCAACAAGAAGCAGAAAAACTCAAGGATCTGATCATGCAACAAATTCAACCGCTGCAGCCTCATGAAAACATTTGATCAGCCACAAAGGCAATCGCCATTCGCAGTGATCATGATGTTCTTTCACATTTTTCGTGTGGTGGTTGGACAAGTATGGCCTATTGCGATCGGTTTATTTTTTGGTAAGAAGGAAAATATCGGAATGAAGTTCCTGGTCATCGGAGGAGGTCTTGTACTTTTTATTTTGATCAAAACCCTATTGGATTATTGGTACATGAAATTTAGTATCCATCAGGGGCAATTATTGGTACGAAAAGGATTTTTTACCAAAAAGAATGTTACGATCCCGTTAGAACGAATACAAGCAGTGCATCTAGAGCAAAGCGTATTGCATTCTCTGACAAAGACCTATAAAGTTTTGATAGATACAGCCGGAACTGATGAAGAAGAATTAAAGATCTATGCTATTGCTGCAGAAGATGCTACGGCTTTACGACATTATCTCTTAAGTGCCATACATCGTTCTGTAAATACGGAATCAGATTATCAGGCAGCACCGGTAACTCATTATCAACTAGTCAGTAAGTTGAATATTGGTGGATTGCTGAAATTAAGTTTATCAGCCAACCATCTGGAAACCATGGGTATCATTGCTGCTTTTGTGATTGGTAAATATGAAGATATTAAACCCCTTATCAACAAAATTCCATTATTAAAACAATTGGAATCTTATAGTGATACTGTACAGTTTACTTGGACTGTTATTGCAAGTCTGGCAATCATAAGTTTAATCATTACGATGCTCATCTCTATCGTCAGAACCTTCCTTCGCTTTTATGATTATACAGTTCGTAAAGATGGAAAAGGATTTCATATCAGATGGGGCTTGTTGCAGATTAAACAAAAAATGATTCCTTTCAACAAAATTCAAATGGTCAGTTGGAGAAGTAATTTTATCAGAAGACTGATCGGTTTGGGTTTGTTAAGTTTGAAAGTGGCCGGACAAAAAGAGGAAAAAGTAAAGTTGAGATTGGAACTACCAATCACTTCTCCTGAACAAGTCACTGCAATTATTCAAACGTATCAATCTACTTTACCTTCAAAATTATCTGACCAAGGTTATCGAATTGATTTCTCTTATGTTGTTCAAAGAACATTGTTTGTAGTATTACCTTTTGTATTGATCGTGACAGCGGGATTGTATTTTGTTTGGGAATGGAATGCATTATGGGTCTTGTTATGGTGGCCTTTGAGTTTTATAAAGAATTGGTGGTATTGGAATAACTTTCGCTTCTGGGTTGCTGATACCGGCATACAATGTTATGCAAGCACTTTTGGAAAAAATGAAATCTTGCTCAACTGGAATAATATTCAATATGTTCAACTCAGGCAATCACTTTTCCAGAAAAGAAAAGGGTTAGCTACTTTATACTTGCATACAGCAGGAGGTAGGTTTGAACTGCCTTTTATCCAACATGCACAAGGGTTGCAGATCAGTAATTATGCCTTGTATAAAACAGAGTCCACGCAGCAAAATTGGATGTGATCACTTTCCAAACATGCGATCTAAATAATCTTCCTTGAATTCAAGATAAGTAGGAGAGCCTGTCGGAGTTACATTCGGACTAGTGCAAGCAAATAATTCTTCTACCAATACCAGCATTTCTTTTTGTGAGAGTGATTGTCCGGCTTTAATGGCTTGTTGACGAGCCATGCAACGAATCAGTTTTTCACGTTTGCTGAATTTGATATCTGAACTAAAGTGTTTGAATTGTTCGATCAGTAATTCAATGGCATGTTTTTCATTACCCGGAAGAATATCTGCCGGAATACCCTGAATCACAAAACTGTTATTGCCAAAAGGCTCAACCTGATAACCAATGCTGGTAAGATCGGGTAGCAAGTCTTGTAAGAGTGCAGCATCTGCAGCTGCTAACTCTAATGTAGCCGGAAAAAGACTTTTCTGTGTAGCCATTTGTTGACCATGTGCAGCTACACTGTATTTATCATACAAAATTCTCTCGTGAGCTAATTGTTGATGTACCAGAATAAATCCACTATTGGTAGAAGCAATGATATAGGTCTGATGTAACTGAAGTAAAGGTGTATCAGGTAAAACCTGTATCGTTGCTACTTTTGAAGTGATGCCTTGTAATAATGAACCCGAATAACTACCGGATGTTTTAGACTCAGGCTCCGTAGCCGGATTCTCGAAAAAACTTTTCCAATGTTTCAGTTCACCTGATTTATTCTCACGTTCTATAAAATGAGCCTGATTTTTTTGGGTGAAAGTCTGGTATAAATTGGAAGATGCAACCGCTTGCTTTTTATCGTCTGTAAAGGGCTTATTGACAGCGTCTAATCCTTGTATATCAGGGTTGAGTGTAAAATCAAGTGAAGGGGCAATACTGAACTGAGCGAGTGCATGTTTTACCGCGGCTTGTACAAAAGCATAAATGATCTTTTCATCTTCAAACTTGATCTCCTGTTTGGTAGGATGAACATTGATATCTACTTGTGAAGGATCCAAATCAATAAAAAGAACATAACCCGGAAAACTATCTTTCGGGATCATTTCATCAAATGCTGTATTGACAGCATGATTGAGATATGCGCTTTTAATGAAACGGTTATTGACAAAGAAATATTGATCACCTCTTGTCTTGCGTGCTGTTTCAGGTTTGCCCACAAAACCGTAAATATTCATGTAATCAGTCTTCTCCCCAACGCTTACAAGTTTCGCATTATAGGTGTTGCCTAATATCTGTACGATCCTCTGTTTAAGCGTGCCCGGTTCTAAATGAAATACTTCTTGTCCATTACTTGTCAATGAAAAAAAGATCTCCGGAAAAGCCATCGCAACACGAATGAACTCATCCATGATATGACGAAGTTCAGCGGCATTGCTCTTGAGGAAGTTTCTTCTTGCAGGAACATTGAAGAACAGGTTTTTCATGCTGATGCTGGTACCTACCGGACAAGAGCATACTTCTTGTTTGATGACTTTACTATTTTCAATTTCAATATAAGTTCCCAGTTCATCTTCTGCGCGACGTGTTTTCATTTCCACCTGAGCTACTGCGGCTACCGAAGCTAAAGCTTCGCCACGAAAGCCCATGGTTTTGATCCGAAACAAGTCTTCAATTCGACGGATCTTACTGGTAGCATGACGCTCAAATGCCATTCGCGCATCGGTATCACTCATGCCCTTACCATTATCGATCACCTGTACCAATGCTTTTCCGGCATCGGCAACCAGAAGCTTGATATCGGTAGCGCCGGCATCCACCGCATTTTCAAGTAATTCTTTTACAGCACTGGCCGGACGTTGAATCACTTCACCGGCGGCTATCTGGTTGGCAATGTTATCGGGTAATAGTTGAATGATATCGTTCACAAAAATCTCCTTGAATTCAGCCTGCAAAAATACGGCAAATGCCGGTGGCTTCGAACTTTTGAAAACTTTTAAAACTTTCCAAACGTTTTGCAGGTACTTTTGCGCTGTAAAAATCAAGATTATGACTTTAAGTGCGGATATCAAAAAACTGGAGCGTCGTTTTATACCCAAAGACTTTGTGGTGACCACCTGGGAGTCGCTGGAACCCTTTTTTAAGGATCTGGCTGAGCGTCAGATTGATAGCAAAGCTGCATTGGAACAGTGGATGCATGATATGAGTGAAGTAGAAGCGGTGGTGAGTGAAGATGCTTGCTGGCGTCAGATCAAAATGACCTGTGACACAACCGATCCTAAACTGGAAGAAGCATTCACTTATTTCTGCATGGAAATTCAACCCAAATTGCAACCCTATGCAGATCAACTGAACAGGAAACTGATCGATTGTTCGTTTACCAAAGAATTGGATCAACAGAAATATTTTACCTATCTCCGCGGTGTTAAAAAAAGCATTGACCTGTTTAGAGAAGCAAATATTCCTTTACAAGCCGAGTTGAGCGTGATGCAACAACAATATGGTGCTATCGCAGGCAAAATGACGGTAGAAGTGAATGGAGAAGAATATACTTTACAACAAGCAGCAAAATTTTTGGAAAGTCATGATCGAGAGTTGCGTGAACAGGTATACCGTAAAATTCAGGAACGCAGGCTGCAAGATAAAGATGCGATGCATGATCTTTATACGCAATTGATCACAAAAAGACATCAGGTTGCACAAAATGCAGGTTATGCCAATTACCGTGATTACAAGTTTGTAGAATTGGGTCGCTTTGATTATACAAAAGAAGATTGTTATCAATTTCATGAAGCAGTGAAATTGCATGTATTGCCATTGATTGAAAAAATTTATCAGAAGAAGAAAGAGAAACTTGGATTGGATGTTCTTCGTCCGTGGGATACAGAAGCAGAACCGGAAGGAGTACAACCTTTAAAACCTTTCACTAACGGGCAAGACCTATATGAAAAGTCTGTGGCTTGTTTTGAACAATTGAATCCATTTTTTGCGAACTGCTTACGCAAGATGAATGAACTGGGGCATTTTGATCTGGAAAGTAGAAAAGGTAAGGCGCCCGGAGGATACAATTGTCCGCTTACAGAAAGTGGAGCACCTTTTATTTTTATGAATGCAGCCGGACAAATGAGTGATGTTA
Organism: Bacteroidota bacterium; assembly: GCA_039795345.1. GTDB lineage: Bacteria > Bacteroidota > Bacteroidia > Chitinophagales > Chitinophagaceae > Sediminibacterium. The sequence goes on along the minus strand of JBDKEH010000080.1, from coordinate 26,679 downwards.
CTACCATGGTACATGAAGGTGGACATGCAATTCACTCTTTTTTAGCTCATGAATTGGAACTAAGTGCTTTCAAAGAATATCCAATGGAGATCGCTGAAGTGGCAAGTATGGCGATGGAATTATTCAGTATGAACCATTGGCAGGCATTTTTTGATAACGAGGAAGATCTGAAGAGAGCGAAAGAACATCAATTGGAAAGAACCATTACCATATTTCCTTGGATCGCTATCATTGATAAGTTCCAGCATTGGGTATATGAGCATCCAACACATACCGTGGCAGAGAGAACTGCAAAATGGATGGAGATCTTACAAGAATTTTCAACGAATAGTATAGACTATACCGGATTAGATATGTATCGTGAGATCGGTTGGCAGCGACAGTTACATTTGTTTGAAGTACCGTTTTATTATATCGAATATGGTATCGCGCAATTGGGTGCCATCGGTTTGTGGATGCAGTATCAAGAGAATCCGAAACAAGCGCTAGATCATTATATCAAAGCCCTTTCATTAGGAGGCACTCGCACACTTCCTGAACTCTATGCAGCAGCGGGATTAAAATTTGATCTTTCACCGGCACATATCAAAACGTTGATGGAGTTTACGGCAAAAGAGATGGAGAAACTGGTTTAATGTCGAATACGGCTTTTGCAGAAATCGGTTGTCAGCTCGGCAGCCGATTTTTATAACTATTTTCAGAAATCGGATGTTCATTGAGGAATATAATGAGGTCCTCATGTTTTTTAATCATTTCATCCGAGTAAATAGGATCAGGTATATTGGCACTGACTATACCCTTTGGTTCGTAGTCTTTTTCTATATCTTTTAGTTGTATCATCATTGGATTTATTTTATTTGAAATTACCATTTCTTTTTAGAACATAAAATGCTTGATAGTTTCTTTTAGATGAAAAAACTTCCCACTGGTTATCAATAAAGCCATAAATATTTAGATATGCTTGTATTACTGAAATATTCTTATTGATACCTATTTGATACAGCCTTGTCCTAGACAGAGTGCTTCCCTTTGCAAACACTATACTATTCGGATAACAATGCATAAAATCCAACACTGTACATGCAACGGTATTTAATACTTTATCTCTGTCACCATTATTTGAAATACTAATTACGTTCAGTTTGTTCGTGATTGGATCCCAGTCACCAAACTCTAAACTGAAATAATTTTCCTGAATATTTCCAATCTTGCGAAAAAGAACCAGTTTGTGAATATTTCTATAATGGCTACTACTGATAAAGCTAAACCGAGTTCTATTTCGATTTGCTTCATAGTCATAACGCTCATACACCATTTTGCAAATTTATTACCAACTCCTCCGTACCAAGCGTAGTCTAAAAAATCAGGTATTTATACTAAGTAATAATAACGGCTACAAAAAAAGGTATCACGCGAATGATACCTTTTAAATACATTATATGCTATTAATTAAGCATCCGGCTTAGGCTGCTGTTCACCACCTTGATTTCCCTGCGGTCTTGGACCTTGTCCTCTTCCTTGATTCCCTTGTGGTCTTGGACCTTGAGGCCTATTTCCTTGTTGATTACCCTGCGGTCTCGGGCCTTGCCCCCTTCCTTGATTTCCTTGCGGCCTTGGAGTTTGTGACCTGTTTTCTTGTTGATTTCCTTGTGGTCTTGGTCCTTGCCCTCTTGATCCTTGCTGCTGTGAAGTATTTCTTCTATCACCACGCTGCTGATCTTTTCTGCGTTTATCATTACGCTCTAAACTACGTAAGCTGATTTGTCCAACCACGTCCACAAAAGCAGGTTCTACTTCTTTCGGCTTACTGCTGGTAACTTCAACCGGTTGTAGTTCCTCAACTTTTTGTCCCTGTTGGTTCAGTCGTTTGATCTCTTTAACACGCTGTATGGTGAGTGGGTAATGTTTGGTGTTGTTTGGTAATACATACCACATCAAGTTTTTGAAAATATCTTTCTTGATCAAATACGCAGTACCCATCACTGTATCCAACTGATCGGCATAATCCGGGAAATGTTGGAGTGCATCCAAATAAGTATCTAATTCATAATTCAAACAACATTTCAAACGACCACATTGTCCGCTGAGCTTGGTTTGGTTGATCGATAAATTCTGGTAACGAGCTGCTGTGGTATTTACGCTCTTGAAATCGTGCAACCAGGTACTGCAACACAATTCACGACCACAGCTTCCAATACCTCCCACTTTTGCAGCTTCTTGACGAATACCAATTTGACGCATCTCTACTTTCACCTTGAAATCATTCGCATATTGCTTAATGAGTTCACGGAAATCAACGCGGTCATCGGCAGTATAAAAGAAAGTAGCTTTTTTACCATCGGCCTGAACTTCTACCTCGCTCAACTTCATTTCCAAATTGAGTGTACGAGCCATCGCTCTACTTCTGGCCAGCATTTCTTTTTCTCTGGATTTGCTGATCTGGAAACTTTCGATGTCTCTTTCAGTGCTTCTGCGAAGAATTTTTTTCATCTCAGGGTTGAACTCATCGACACCCTTTTTCTTCATTTGAACGCGTACCAGTTCTCCTGTTAAACTCACTTCTCCTACATCAAATCCGCTTACACCTTCAACGGTCACGTAATCACCTTTTTCAAAAAACTGAAGTGTTGTATTGCGGAAAAATTCTTTGCGACTACCCTGTTTGAAACTTACTTCTACCACTTTGCAAGAACTTTCAGGATCACTGAAAGGTAGATTCATGAGCCAGTCGTGCACATTCAAACGATTACAGCCACCCGTGCTGCAACCTCCATTGCTTTTACATCCGTTCGGTTTACCCGTTCCACAAGATCCACATCCCATATTAAAATCATTGATCAGATTAATAACTAAATAGGGGAGGTTTTATTGTGCGTGGACTGTAGTACTGCTATGTGGCTGCGGTTGTGTCACTCACTTCAACGTTCAGAACACTGATGATCAGTGATTTACGATGATAGGATGGTCAAATAACCGTTCATAGTTTCAAATGTATGATGGATCAGCACTTGGCAAATAATACAAAACCACAATTCCTCCCGCTCTGTTCCCCAAACCCATGTCAGGGGCTATCCGTTCAAAATTAGGGTTTTGTTCTGAATGATGTGATAGAGTTTCAGGGTTAGTGCCTGAAATAACATTTTGGCATTGGCATTTCGCTCAATGTAATAGGAGGCACGGTCTAGTTCCTCAATGATGGCTTGTTGTTGGCTTACGGAAGCTATTTTATTCAATCTGCCGGCAAAATCCCTTTCCTGATCACCTGCGGCAACATTTTCAGACCCCATTACCCGTATCCGGATACTCATTTCCAGCAGATGATTAAAATACCGTAAAAACTGTTTTTGTTTCTCTCTGCCCAATTCACTGATCTCTGCTGTAAACTTGATCTGAGCCAATGGACCCCCTTTTAAAGTAGCATTGAGCCAATCACGAAGCAAACTTTGCCAGTCTTCTTCTGCATGTTGTAATAGCTGCAAAGCCTCCCTGTAATTTCCTTCTGCAATGGCTGCTATTTGGCGGGCTGTTTCAGGATTTGCTTTGGCGCGTTCTATCAGGGCCTGTTCAATTTCTGCATCTTCAAGCATTGGTATTTTCACCAGCTGACAACGACTCAGAATAGTAGGTAAGATCTGCTCTTCACTTTCTGCTACCAGAATAAACAAAGTATTGGGTGGCGGCTCTTCGATGAGTTTCAGCAGTTTATTTCCTTCTTTTCCCAAATACTCCGGCATCCATAATACCAAAGCTTTGTAATCACTTTCAAAACTCTTCAGACTCAATTTGTGAATGATATCATTACATTCATTGGCCGTAATATTTCCCTGCTTGTTTTCAGCACCTATGAATTGCAGCCAGTCATAAACATTTCCATACGGATATTGCTGAATGAACTCACGCCATTCAGCTATGTAATCGGTACTGATGGGTTTATCGCCTGGTTTTCTAGGTATCACAGGGTAGGAGAAATGTAAATCAGGGTGCATTAACTGTGCTGCCCTTGCAAAAGCAGATTGGGTATGAATATCATCCGGAGAAATGTAAGACGGTCCTGCTTCCATGGGTGTAAATCCTCCAAATAAATCGGCAACAGGTTCAGCAGCATTGGGCTGACATATCACAAACTGAGCAAATGCTAAAGCCAACGGCAATGCACCACTCCCTTCTTTACCCAAAAAAAGCAATGCATGACTCAACCTATTCTGTTGAACCATTTCGGCAAGGTGTTGCTTAACGGCGGTTTGTCCTATAATGTCTTTGAAAAGCATGTACAAAACGAAAGTAAGGGAACTGCTGAATTATTTGGAGTACTGTGGGGAAGTTTCATACAAGTCGTCCGTTCTATTGTCTGCTTGGGAAAATCAGTTCTTTACAGTAAGTTGTAATCGCTTATGAAAAAAGAAAAAGGCATCTGGAAAGTCATTACTGCCTCCTCCTTGGGAACTTTGATCGAGTGGTATGACTTTTACATTTTCGGAAGTCTGGCTACCGTCATTGCCGGACAATTTTTCCCAAAGACAAATCCAACTGCAGCTTTATTATCTACCCTTGCCACATTTGCTGCTGGATTTATTGTTCGTCCGTTTGGTGCGCTGGTGTTTGGTCGCCTTGGTGATATTGTAGGAAGGAAGTATACTTTTTTACTCACCCTCGTATTGATGGGCGGTTCAACATTCGCTATCGGACTGGTTCCTTCCTATGAAAGTATAGGGTTTGCTGCACCGGTGATTGTTTTGTTGTTGCGATTGTTACAAGGATTGGCGCTTGGAGGTGAGTATGGTGGCGCTGCTACTTATGTGGCAGAACATGCACCTGCAGGACGAAGGGGTTATTTTACTTCTTGGATACAAACCACCGCAACACTCGGTTTATTTGTTTCATTAGGCGTTATTCTCATTACCAGACATGCGTTGGATGATGATCCGCAAGCATCTATCGCCAAATTCAATGACTGGGGATGGCGCATTCCATTTTTATTATCGATTGTATTGGTGATCGTATCCATCTATATCCGTTTGAAGATGCAAGAGTCGCCATTGTTTTCGCAATTGAAAGCAGAAGGTAAAACAGCAACCAATCCCTTAAAAGAAAGCTTTGGACATAAAGCCAATTTGAAAATGGTATTACTGGCATTGTTTGGAGCTACCATGGGACAAGGCGTTGTATGGTACACAGGTCAGTTTTATGCGCAGTCTTTTTTAGAGAACGTATGTAAAGTTGATTTTGATCAGTCGCGTACTATCTTGATATGGGCCATTCTTTTCGGCACCCCTTTTTTTGTATTCTTTGGTCATTGGAGTGATAAGGTGGGAAGAAAGTGGATCATGTTAGCAGGGATGTTCTTAGCTGTTGTAACATACAAACCATTGTTCCAGCAATTATTACACCTTAGTGATGTTGAACAAAAAACAGAAATCACCGAAGAAAGAAGAGAACAAACCACATTACAACCGATCCTTAACTCCATCGATTCTGTACGCACCATTGAAATACATCAATCCTATACTGACGGAACCCAATTACATGTGATCGCAAAAGATACTTTGTATGATGATGTCAATAAGTATTCACCACCCATCATACAACAAACCAAACAGTTAGGTGATAGTGTTTATTGGAAAATGGTAGCGATCGTTTTTGTGATGATCATCTATGTTACCATGGTCTATGGACCCATTGCTGCTTTTCTCGTAGAATTATTTCCTACTAGAATTCGTTATACCTCCATGTCGTTGCCGTATCATATTGGTAATGGTGTTTTTGGTGGGTTAACGCCATTTATTGCAACACTCTTGACTACGATCTATACTGGGGATGCATTGGTAGGATTGATGTATCCGATCATTATTGCAGGTATTTGTGTAATGATCGGAGTGATCTATTTAAGTAATCGAAAAACCATCCATTAAAAGAATAACATGAAACAACTCAAACGACTAGCAGGAATTGTATGGATGTTATTGGGTCCATTAGCAGTGTTCTTTTTGATTCGAACCGCATCTTCAGAGATAGCTGCAAAACCTTCTGCAGATACTTGGATACAATGGGGCGTATTTGTTTTGGTATTCTTGCCCATTGCATTTGGACTGAGCCTATTTGGATATTATGCAATGAAAGGAGAGTACGACAAAGAGAGCTGAATGGTCATATTGTTTTCATGTAACAAACAATTCTGTTGACTTCTTTAAATCCTGCTTGCTGATGAAATAGCTGACTGATTTGATTGTCTATTTCAGTATCAGAACCTAGTTCAGTAAGGCCTTTTGATCTTGCCCAAGCTTCACCGCTTTCTAAAAGTGAAGTAGCTATCTGTTGGTTTCTATACGTAGTTTTTACATAGATCCCTTCCAAATAAGCAGTTTTGTCTGTATCAGCACCTTCTACGTATTCATTTCGAGTACTGATATGAATAAAGCCTACATAAGCATCATTCACTTTCGCCAAAGCGCAATATTGATCCGCGGTATGCATCAATCGTCGCCATTGCTCTTTTTCTTCATCATAATCACATTCCGGCCAAAGCTCTAAGCTAAGTGATGTAAGAGCGTCTATAGTACTGTCTGATAATAATACGATTTGATGATTCATGTAATCGTCTGATTTGAATAACAGGTATAAATATCTTTAATATTCCACAGTAAATCAATGTTGCATTTTTATCTTTTCTTTCACCCCGACAAGCTTTTGAATTAATATCTTTACCGCATGTCTATTGAGATCAATGGTATTACCAAAATTTATGGAACACAGAAGGCTGTCAATGCCATTTCTTTTTCAGCACAAAAAGGCGGAGTCGTAGGGTTTCTTGGTCCGAATGGAGCGGGTAAAAGTACCACGATGAAAATGGTCACCGGCTATTTATTACCGGATGCAGGCAATATTCAAGTTTGCGGCATTGATGTGCAGAAAGATCCTGTTTCAGCCAAAAGAAAAATTGGCTATCTGCCTGAAGCAAATCCATTGTACTATGATATGTATGTAAAAGAATACCTGGCATTCATTGCCGGTGTTCATCAATTAGATCAAGTATCCAAAGCCGTGGATCGAGCAATTGCCTTAACAGGTTTGGGTCCAGAAGCGCATAAAAAAACAGGACAATTATCCAAAGGATATAAACAAAGGGTTGGATTAGCAGCTGCATTGATCCATGATCCGGAAGTGTTGATTCTGGATGAGCCCACCAGCGGCTTGGATCCCAATCAGATCATTGAAATCAGAAATGTGATCAAAGAGCAAGGAAAAGAAAAAACGATCCTTTTTTCGTCGCATATCCTTCAGGAAGTACAGGCTATATGTGAAAGAGTGATCATCATCAATAAAGGTAATATTGTTGCCGATGATCAGGTAAGCAACCTGTTGGCAAGTAAAGGCAGTACACTGGAAGAAGTGTTCCGAAGCCTTACAGCGGTGCAACCAACCGTCTAATTCCGTAAATTGCATACTCATTTATCAACCCAATTGATCATTTAAACAAGCAACCGAAATGAGCTACATTATTGAAGTACATGCCCGTCAGATACTCGACAGTCGCGGTAATCCAACCGTAGAAGTAGATGTATTAACCGATGACGGAGCCCTTGGTCGTGCCGCTGTTCCAAGTGGTGCCAGCACCGGTATCCACGAAGCCGTTGAACTTCGTGATAACGACAAAAAGAAATACGTAGGTAAAGGCGTTCTCAAAGCAGTGAAGAACGTAAATGATACCATCGCAGATGCAATCGTTGGTTTTGATGTTGCAGCACAAGCAGCTATTGATGATGCTATGATTGCATTGGATGGAACTGCCAATAAAAGTAAGTTAGGTGCGAATGCGATGCTTGCTGTGAGTATGGCTGTTGCGAAAGCTGCTGCTGAAGAAGCAGGATTGCCTCTGTACCGTTATATCGGTGGTACCAATGCCAAAACATTGCCTATCCCCATGATGAATATCCTGAATGGTGGTGCACATGCTGATAATAAGATCGATTTTCAGGAATTTATGATCATGCCCGTGGGCGCTTCTTCTTTCAGTGAAGGATTACGTTGGGGTGTTGAAATTTTCCATACGCTGAAAAGTGTATTGAAGAAAAAAGGATACAGCACCAATGTGGGTGATGAAGGAGGATTCGCACCAAATATCCAAAGCAATGAAGAAGCTATTGAAACAGTATTGGAATCAATTCAAGCTGCAGGTTATAAAACCGGTTCACAGATCGTAATTGCAATGGATGCAGCGAATAGTGAATTGTGGGATGCAAAGAAGAAAAAATATGTTTTCCATAAGAGCAATGGTAAGATCTTAAGTAGTGATGAATTGGTAAAGTATTGGGAAAAATGGGTAAAACAATACCCAATCGTTTCTATTGAAGATGGTATGGCTGAAGACGACTGGAACGGTTGGAAAGCACTTACCCAAGCTATTGGTAGCAAATGTCAGTTGGTAGGGGATGATTTGTTTGTAACGAATGTAAATCGCCTGCAGACAGGTATCGATAAAAGTATTGCCAATGGCTTGTTGGTGAAAGTGAACCAAATCGGTACCTTGACTGAAACCATCAATGCTGTTACCCTGGCACAACACAATGGTTATAATACCATCATGAGCCATCGCAGTGGTGAAACTGAGGATACTACCATCGCAGATCTGGCGGTAGCCTTGAATTGCGGACAAATTAAAACAGGTTCCGCTTCACGTACCGATCGTATCGCTAAATACAACCAACTGATCCGTATTGAAGAGATGTTGGGAGAAACAGCAATATATCCGAAGGGGAAGGTGAAGTTTGGGAAAAAATAGTCATGAGCCACGAGCTATGAGCTGCGAGCCAAAATGCTCGTAGCTCGTGGCTCGCAGCTCACAGCTGTTCTACACAGTTGTTAATTTCTTCTGTTACTTACCACTTCATTCAATTCGTAGATTTGTGCTATGAAAAAATTCACTTCCATCATCACCAACAAATACCTCCTTGCCGGTGGTTTTTTTGTGGTGTGGATGCTGTTCTTTGATCAGCGTGATTTTTTTCAGCAACGTGAGCGGAGAGCTGAACTCAAAAAGCTGGAAGCGAAAAAACAATACTACTTAGACGAGATCAATAAAACCAAACAGGAACTCAACGATATCCAGAGTAATCCTGCCGCCCTAGAAAAATTTGCCCGTGAACGTTACCTCATGAAAAAAGACGGGGAAGATATTTTTATCATAGAAGATTCTGTGGTGGGGAAATAAGCTTCAAGCAACATGCTACAGACTACAAGTTTTTTGTAAAATAATGGATTGATTTTCAGCGCTTTACTTGTTTTTCTTAGTAATTCTTTGATTTGAATGACTAAATTACTGATTAGAGAACCTCTTGCTGCAATAATATCATTTCTCTCCCCGTTTTAATACATACCGTATCCTCTCAGCTCAATTAATATAACCCTGCTATGAAAAAGTTTAAAGAAGAGGATTTGATATTGTACCTGTACAAAGAGTGTTCACCTACTATAGAAAAAGCAGTAGACGAAGCGCTGGAAGAGGGGGATATTGAATTAACAGAAAAATTAGCCATTTTAGAACGAAGCATTCGTCAGTTGGATCAACTGAAAATGAAGTCGCCTTCAAAACTTTCGATCAGAACCATCATGGATCATGCTCGTACCGTCATAAAAAAGAAGTGAACTTGTTACTTGCGTGAGTGTTTATAAAGCCACAGATTCAAAGATTAAGAAATGAAAATCTGGGAATCTGTGGCTTTATCATTTACATCCATCGAAGTTTTTATTTTTGAAGAAGGTTATGACAAAAAAAGAACGATACGCTCAGGTCATTGATTATTTCAGTCAACAAATTCCCGTTGCTGAAACAGAATTGGTATATGATAATCCTTTTCAATTATTGGTGGCTGTGATACTGTCTGCGCAATGCACAGATAAGCGTGTGAACATGACAACACCTTCCATCTTTGCTCGTTATCCATCACCACATACCATGGCCCAAGCTACTTTCGATGATTTATTTCCATTGATCAGAAGTATTTCTTACCCGAATAATAAAACCAAGCACCTGATTGGTATGGCGAATATGCTAATCAATCAGTTTAACGGGGAAGTGCCGATGACTGTTGAAGAGCTGGTAAAGCTTCCGGGAGTAGGCAGAAAAACGGCTAATGTTATCACTAGTGTGATCGATCAACAACCCAATATGGCTGTTGACACACACGTATTTCGTGTGAGTAAAAGATTAGGATTGGTTCCTGAAAAAGCAAGCACGCCATTGGCTGTTGAAAAAGAATTGATCAAATATATTCCCGAAGAATTGGTACACAAAGCACATCATTGGCTGATACTTCATGGAAGATATACCTGTCTTGCCCGTAATCCGAAATGTGAGTCATGTGGGCTAACGAAACTTTGCAGATATTATGCTAAACAAGCGAAGAAGCAAGTTTGATTTTTTGATCTTTGATTTCTTGATTTAAATACACGCATAAATCAAGAGATCAAAGATCAAAAATTCAAAGATCAAAAGTCAAATCCAATTGCAAAATAGTAAACAGGTGCTCCTTTGAAGATTCCTTTCATAGGCCAACCTGCATCAAACTTCATGAAGTAACCGAGTAAGGTACTGCGCGCTCCAAATCCATAACCACCGGCAAATGGTCCAAGTCCGCCCGCATCAATACGAACTATAACAGGAGAGTTCGGATCACTAATGACTTCACCCGGACGTTTAATGCCGTTGTACTTACCATTCCATGCAGATCCTAAGTCAAGGAATTGAACCAATTGAAAATTACGAAGGAATGCATTGTTGATCGGTTTATTGATCAGTGTAGAAAACAGTGGGAATCTAAATTCACTATTGATCACAAAAGCGTTATTACCATTTGCGATATTCTGTCTGTAACCACGCATATTTACTGCAAGAGACTGGAATGCATATGACTGATCAGGTGCAGGAGTGTTTTGTCCATTGAATTTAGGTCCAATCCATCCATCTACACCACCTAGATAGTAAATAAGTTTTTGTCCACCCCATGAAAAATCTGCTGCTGCACGTCCAGCCCAAATAAAATTGCGATAGATCTTATGATAATAGCGGGCATCGAAACCCAAGTTGAGGGTTCCCTTTCCATTATTTAAAGCTGTTTTGAAAGTTGGCATATTTACATCCAGATAAACTTTATACCGCAATCCATTCCAAATGTTTTGAGTTGGGTTGATCGTATTATCATGAACATATTCAATTCTGGAAACGATATATCTACTCATGGTATCATTGAAAGCAAGGGCACCGGGATCAGGTAAGCCACTAGCATTATCAAATGAACGTAAGATGCCACGATCGGTTCTTAAAGCAACAGTAGCTCTCAAACTTTTCACTTCATTGAAAGGGTAAGCAATATTACCCTGATACAAGTTAGTGATCAGCATGCTGTTAAATGGAGTATTAAAGAAGTTCGTGACATTGCTTCTGTAATAGGTCATTCCCCAATCGAAGCGTTTACGAAGATTCTGATAGGAGAAGAAAATATCTTTGTCGCTAAGATTAGTTCCAAATCGGAAGCCGCCTACAAATTTTTGATCTTCAAACAAATCACTCACACCTACACGGAAAGTAAAATTGAAGTCATTACCATTATTCAATTGAATAGGGCCGGCTCCACCTGCATAAGGTTGGTATCTATTTACCAGTACATTGTTAGTGAAACCACTGAGGATATAATCGCTGCTGAATTTTAACCTGTAATCAAACAATCTGGATCTTTCTAATACAGATTTTTTCTGAGGAATTACTTCCGTATTGATTCTACGTGTAGTATCGACTTTTTCGTTAGCGAATTCATTTTGGAAAAAGTCTTTCGCTGCACGACTGGTTGTATCATTGGTTGCAATACCATTGTTATAGATGATCGCTTTACCTTCAATAGCTTTCTTTTCATCCATGATACGCTTCATGTATTCAGTAGGTCTGCTGTTGATATTGCGTTTGTTTAAAGCCTGCTCATCTACACGAAGCTTATAGAGAAATTTGAAATCACCTTCTCTTCTTAATTCACTTACTTGTCCGTTATCACCTGCAATTCTAGTTTCAAGTAATGAGCTTTGATAATTGGTGATAGGGAAAGTATACGTAGAATCTTTGTACACTTGAAAATAACTTACGCTATCTGGTTCGTCTTTCTGCCAAGCACGTAAAGTGGAATCAAATTCTTTAGGGGAAGGATTTCTCAATAACTCTTCGCCAATATAATACAGTGTATCTAATCCATCGCGCTTAGTAGAGAAGAAGCCGGCCCAGCGATTGCCAATACCATTTTCATCTGCAACAAATGTGAAGTGATTGGTATTGTATTGCATTGGATAAGAAGCATTACCATATTTCAGATCAGTAAGCTGCGTGATCTGTTTTTGTTTACTTGTATTCAGGATATCTACCATGAATACATTGAAACGATAGTTGCTTGGTAATACTGTATCGGCATTAGGAGCAAGCGGGGAAGGTCTGTTTGAACTGAAAATAATACCGGAACGATTTGGGAATGAAACGAAAGTTGGATTCAGATCATCATACACATCATCTGTTATTTGCTCCAGTTTATTTTGTTCGATTTTATAAGTGAAGATATCGGTATGTCCATTTTTTGCTGCGCTAAAAATAAGCGAGTTAGCATCCAGCATAAAACTTGCATCCAATATTTGGTCTACGCCATCTATTTCTTGTTTGTATCTTTTGATGCGTGCAATAAGGTCATATACAAACATTTTCGTTTTGCCATCTTCCCAATAGGCAACAAATAAGCGAGTACCCTTACCATCCCATGCAAGGATCGGATAATTAGGATTGATATCACCTTGATTGGTTCTTACACCGCTTTTCAGTAATACTTTACCATCATAGAAATTCTCCATCAACTTTACACGATAGATGCCATTGTTAAATTCAACAACAGCATAAGTGGTACTTCTTGGATTAGGATTGGCCTGAAAACGGAAAAAATCTTTTTTGGTCACTTCTTCAGAAACGTTGAGCTGTCCTCTTGGAGCATTTCTACGTTGACGAATATCTCTGGAATAACGTTCTTGCTGAAACTGCATGAACTCTTCTAAAACTTCTTTGAATTTCTTTTTGCATACACGCATACAAGCCTGGTTCAGGTTTTTGTAAATGCGAGCGAGATATAACAGATAAGTAATATTTTCTTTACGATATTTCTCACCGATAAAATGCCAGAATGAATGTCCGGCAAGAACGGGTTTCTCAAATGCGAATTGATAAAAAGAGCGATAAGTACCACTAAGCATGGCGCTTTTCAAATCATCATCTTTACCGGTACTCCAGGGTTCTGCTGCATAGGAAACATAACCATCCACCAACCATTTCGGGAGGTCGAGTAGCGCTTGGTTACTAGCAAATTCTCCAATGTCATCACCGAATAGCAAATTATCCGTCAACACTTTTGCAATGCCTTCCCGAATTTGTTTTTTTAAGTGTGCATGGTTACCATCAAAATATACGACGATCTTATTATTTACCAGCTTGGTGAGTCCACCTGAGTTCTGCCAATCAATTCCTAATCCGATATTGCTGCTTTTGAAGTCGTTATAGTTATTGTACACAACAATGTTGGCGCGGCGTTGTAGAGAATATTCAATAAAGTTTTCGAGAGATCGTAATTCTTCTTCTGCCAATTGAGCAGCAAATTTTCCCAGTTCCACACCTCCCTGACTGGTATAAGTATTGAAATTAGGAGACTGATAAAATTTCCATACCAGCTTCTTGTGTTGTACCCTGTTTTTCCCAAATTCAACTGAATTTACCTGGGCCATGGAAAGGACTGGAAATAAAAAAATGGCCAAAACCCATCCTTTCATCATTCGTTTCAATTGCATATCCGAACTTTAGTGTTTTAAAAATAGTCAATTACCCCGTAAAACCTTCATAAAAAACGTTTATGCTCAAGGTAAAGGCCTTTATTTTCAGCCCTGTTCAAGAAAACACTTATGTGCTGTATAATGAACAAGGCAAAGCTATCATAATTGATCCCGGTTGTTACTTTTCCGCTGAACAGGAAACGTTAAAAAACTTCTTAAAAGATACGAAGCTGGAACCTGTTCAGTTGCTTAATACTCATTGTCATTTGGACCATGTTTTTGGTAATAAATGGGTGCATGATGAGTTCGGATTAGAACTTTATTTGCATCCATTGGAAGAAAAAGTACTAGAGTATGCTCCACGTTCCGGAGAACGTTGGGGTCTTCCCTTTGAAAATTACAATGGACCTCTGCACTTTCTCCATGAAGGAGATACGGTTCATCTGGGGAATGATGCCTTGCAAGTGATTTGGGTGCCCGGACATTCACCCGGCAGTATTTGTTTCTATGATGCCGCACAACAAATATTGATTGGTGGTGATGTATTGTTTCGCCAGAGTATTGGCAGAACAGACTTACCTGGTGGTGATCATGAAACCTTACTCAATAGTATTCGCGAGAAACTGTGGCCTTTGCCTGATGAGGTAAAAGTATATCCCGGTCACGGCACAACTACTACCATTGGTTATGAAAAAAGAAACAATCCTTTTCTCAGCTGATCAACCTGCATTTTCGATGGCTTTGTTATAAGCCATAATGAAAATAGCACCAAGGTTTTTGTGTGGTGGGATGTAATCTTCAAACTTCTCTTTGTAGCCCCCTGTAACACGGCTTTGGAGTTTTTGCCAGATCTCTTCCCATACAAGGTCTTTATTGAGTCGTATTTGATCGGTAATGGCATCTATCAATGCTTGATTTAAAACACCCGCTGCTACTTGTTTGGAGGAGATGATATGTGCGGTCGGACAAATATCCAATACCAGATTCAGTTTTTGATATCCACCACAACTACCCAACAATACTACTTTAGCAGAAGGAGCCAATTGATCGATGGTTTGTTGGAGATAATAGCTATGACCACGATGTATCACCATGGTCGGTTGTAGTCCGTTTGTTTCAAGATAGTAATTCAAACTATCTTGAGCCATTGCATCGAGATCTTTGGTTTCATCGAGTGGAAGATTGGCATAAATGGTAACAGGTGTGCCACGAGCTGAACTGATCTCTACCCAATAAGGTTTGCGAACGATCTTCCAATTGCTATTGCTGAATCGTGCAACAAAAGCACTGAAATAACTTTCTGCATCTTTATCTCCATAAGCATATTGCTGAATAATGATACGACCCTCTTGATTTTGCAGTGCTTTCAAAGGCATATTGTATACCGTATTGATACCTAATGTAGCAGATAAATTGGTATTGCCAGAAGAGTCAGCAGATATAAAAATGGTATTCAGCAAATTGTAAATGACCTCTGCTCTTTTATCTTTTTGTGCTTTGCTGTTTCGTAAGTTTTGTTGTACCTGCGAAAGGATCAGTTTTCGTATGTCTTTGTTATAAATGCTGGCATAAGAGTCGGCAACATCCACTGCGTCTTCTAAAGAACCTGTCTTCTCTAGTCCATTCACAAAATTCCGCATCAATTTTTCTGAGGCTGGTTTGCTCATGCGTTTCAGAAAATCATCTAGTGTATTGTAAGCCGCAGACATTTTTAAAAACTTGCGATAATAGTCATAATGTAATGTCTGTAAAAGAGAATCAGCGTCGGCATTTTTAAAACGAGAAAATATGCGTGGATAAACACCGGATACAAAACTAGAAGTATAAATTTCTTCTTCACCTAATACTGCTAGGTAATACAGTTCTTGTGCATTTAGTGAATCAATTTTCTTGAATCGTATAGCAGGGTTTGATTCATCATGCAATGCATTGATTTCATTGATATATATTTCTACAGCTTTGCTGCGAAGCTTGCCCACCAAGGTTTTGGCAGCCATGGGAGTATCTCCTTTTCTCATCCTTTCAGCATAACCTATCCTCGTTTTCACCAATAATTTGTAATAGTTATCGGAAGATTCATCTTCTAATATGGGCGCTATTTGGTTAAGGGTAATTTTATTTTGATACAGGTCATCTAAAAAAGGGAAATACATTCTCCCATTTTTAGATCTAGCCATCGTAGCGATCAATTTTACCAATGGATGTTGAACCTGCTGAATTTTTTGTCCCAATGCATTGGGTGCAGCTGCATAATTGTATAGTTCTTCCTGATTTTTGAAAGCGCGGATCGTAATAAGACTATCAGCATATCGGTTGTTCGGAAAACGAGTCAAGATTTTAAGAATGTTTTCCGGTTCACGTTGGCAGGTTTTCAAAATCAGTATATCTCTGGCTGCTTCTATGCCGGTATTGTTCTTTAGACAATAATTCTGGATCAAAATATTGCCGATCTCTAACTCATTTTGTTCAACAATTGGAAGAATTGATTTTCCATCCAACTCCAGTTGCATTGATTCATAGAAAGCCTTGATCAGTCCCGGGTACATGATATTCCTGACCAAACGGGCCTGCCAAGCAGATTGAAAACTGGTTAATAAATCATTGATACCTCTCAGCCAGATATACTTCTCATTATCGCTCAGCTTGGTACTAGACTCTACAATTGCACGCATATTGTGAACATAGATGCGAATGCTTTTATGAATGGATTGGTTGAGTTTGGCATCATTGGTTACAGGGAATACGGTATCAGCAATACTACTGAGTTTAGAGATATTGCGAAGACTGGTTTCAATATAAGAATGGTGCACTTCTCGCATGAGCGGAATAGGTGGCATGGCCATTTCCTGCTGGGCAAAAGAAGTGACGGTAACAGTCACCAAAAGAACGATCAAGTAAAGTTTCTTCATGCTCATACACTTATGCAAAAATACTGCCAAATGAGGGAATCGACATATTTGAGCTAAAACGCCCATTCCCCCTTACTTAGACAGCTTAAAATCAGCTTAATCAGTTAACAATAACATAATAGTGCCAAAAACCTTTTATGCCAATGTTTAAAATTAATTTTGTGTAAACATAAGGTTAACAATGGAAGGCAAGCCGAAACAGATTTTGATCGCAGACGATGAGCAGGACATATTGGAAATCATATCTTATAACCTCACTAAAGAAGGTTATGAAGTCTACACTGCTAAAGATGGAAATGAGGCCATCGAAAAAGCCAAGCAAATTCACCCTGATCTGATCATCCTGGATATTATGATGCCTAAGAAAACGGGTGTTGAAGTTTGTCAGATACTTCGTTCACAACCTTTGTTTCAAGATACATTGATCATTTTCCTTACCGCCTTAAGTGATGAGGCTTCTCAGATCAAAGGATTGGAAACAGGAGCAGATGATTATGTCAGCAAGCCCATCAGTCCGAAAGTTCTGGTGAGTCGTGTCAATGCTTTGTTCAGACGTGTCAACTCAAAAGATACCGGCAAGACCATTAAAATCGCCAATATACAGATCGATCCCGTGAAATTCAATGTTACCATTGATGATCAAGAAGTAGTACTGGCCAAAAAAGAATTTGAATTATTGTATTTATTGGCATCTCGTCCGGGACGAGTATTCCTTCGCAATGAAATCCTATCACAGATCTGGGGTAATGATGTGATTGTTGGAGACAGAACCATTGATGTTCATATCCGAAAAGTTCGCCAAAAATTAGGGGTAGATTGTATTACAACCGTGAAAGGAGTTGGCTATAAGTTTGAGTTATAAGCTACAGGCTGTAAACTTTAAGCTACAAGTCTAGTAGCATTCTCTTACTTCTTCATTGCTCATTGTTCATTTCTTATTTCTCTATTCTTCATTCCTCTGTTTTCCTACCTTAGTGGTAATGTTTAAGACCAAAAACCTTTCACCTCAACAGTTATCGGCATTTACGGCTTTGATCTTGTCGATTCCTATTTCATTAGGTATATGGATCATTGAACCTGATTGGAAGATAGCCTTGGGTTCTTTGGTATTAACTTTTTTAGGAAGTTATCTTTTGATCAGAACGGTATTGGAGTCTTTTATTTATCGAAAGATCAAATTGATCTACAAATTTATTTATCAAACCAAAGCCAGTAAAAGAGAAGAGACGTATTACAAATATATTTTACCACAAAAAGGCATAGATGAAGTAAGAGAAGATGTAGAGAAATGGGCAGAGCAAAGAAGTGCAGAGATCGAGTTGCTAAAAAATAATGAAGCTTATCGAAAAGAGTTTTTACAAAATCTGGCACATGAATTCAAAACACCCATTTTCGCTATACAGGGTTATGTAGATACCCTATTGAGTGGTGCCATGGACTCTCCGGAAGTAAGAAAACGTTTTCTTGAAAATACAGCGAGGAATGTAGATCGTATGGTGAGCTTAGTAGAAGACCTGGATGAGATCTCAAGATTGGAAAGTGGTGAACAACCTTTGTACAAAGAGAACTTTGTGATCCAGGAGCTCATCAAAGAAGTGTATGAGACATTGTCCATTAAAACAACGGCTAAAAATATTAAGTGTACGATAAAGAAAGGTTGTGAGTATCCCATAACTGTATTTGCGGATCAGGAAAAGATCAGACAAGTCATTAATAACCTGCTGGAGAATGCCGTGAAATATGGAAAACAGGATGGAACTATTGTGGCGAGTATTTATAAAACAGATGATGAACATGTATTGATAGAGTTTAGTGATGATGGAATTGGTATTGCAGAAGAACACTTGCCTAGAATATTTGAAAGATTTTACCGAACTGATAGAGGAAGGAGCAGAGATAAGGGCGGTACCGGGCTTGGACTAGCCATTTGTAAACATATTATTGAAGCCCATGGACAAACCATGCATGTTCGCAGTAAACTGGATGTAGGAACTACCATTGGGTTTACTTTGGATGCTAAGAGGGAGTAGGGAAAAGTGAAAGGTCAAAGGTGAAATCTTGCCATGGACTATGGACTATGGTCCATGGTCCATAGTCCATAGCCCATAGTAAGAAGTTATCCTTTTCACTTCTGACGTCCCCTCAGCACAAAAAGCCCCGATAGACATCGGGGCTCACACATGAGAAAATCTACTTTCGTTGCTCAATTACGATAAACTGTGATGCAAAATTCAAGGGTGGGTGTTAACTGGAGATGTCTTAAATAAGAACAAACCGTTAACGATTGTAATTGGCTTATATACAGAAATTCAGCAAATTTTAATGTTACCTAATTATTAATTCCTTGTTTTCCTTTCTACATCGGTACCGTAAGCCTATTTTTGCGTAAATTTTAACCTATGGGTATCAATACATTCGGTCGTTTGTTCATGCCAAAAAACAAAGTTTTCTATGAATTATTTGAAGATGTAGCCGAAAAAGTGCACGAAATGGGCTTAAAGCTCAAAGAGATGGTAAGTGAGCCGGATAATAACAAACGTGCTGCAGTGTTGGCTCAGATCGAAGATCTGGAGCATAAAAACGACGACAATACCCACCGTATTTTTACTGAATTAGGGAGAAACTTCATCACTCCATTCGATCGTGAAGACATTCACTACTTGGCTACAGCCTTGGATGATATTGCCGATTATATTTTCGCTTCTTCAAAAAAGATCAATTTTTACAGCGTTAATCCGAATGATACCGGCATCCAGAAAATGGCGGATTTGATCCTTCAGGGAACCATCGAGATCAAGAAGGCTGTGAATGGCTTGCGTGATATGAAAAACCTACGCGAAATGACAGAGGCCATGGTGAAAGTGAACAGTATTGAGAATCAGGCCGATGATGTGTTTGATATGAGTATTGAAATGCTTTTCCAACAAGAGAATGATTTCAAAGAAGTGATCAAGAAAAGAGAGATTTATCAGGTGATGGAAATTGCTACTGATAAATGTGAAGATGCCGCCAACGTTATCGAATCTATTATTATTAAATACGCTTAAGGTGAAAAGTGAAAGGTGAAAAGTGATCTTTTTATTTCACTTTTCACCTTTGACTTTTCACTTTTTTCTTCCCAGAAAAATTAACCCTATGTTCACCCTCTTGGTCATCATTATAGTTCTGGCTTTTATCTTCGATTATATCAATGGATTCCATGATGCTGCAAACTCTATTGCTACCATCGTTTCAACAAAAGTATTGACACCCTTTCAGGCAGTGCTTTGGGCTGCGATATTCAACTTCGCAGCGTTCTTTATTTCAAAATATCTGATCGGAGAATTTAAAATTGGTAATACGATTGCTAAATCTGTCAACGAAAATTTTATCACACTCGAAGTTATTCTGGCGGGTCTGGTTGCAGCTATTACTTGGAACTTGGTTACTTGGTGGTTTGGTATTCCTTCTAGTTCATCACATACTTTATTGGGTGGTTTTATGGGGGCAGCATTGGCGCATGCCGGCGGCTTTAGTGAAGGGGGAATTGATGTGGTAAACTATGCTAAAGTAATTCCAACCTTCTTATTCATTTTCATGGCACCTCTGATAGGGATGTTCATGGCTTTTTTCATTACTATTTTAATTGTACATCTCTGTAAACGGGCGAATCCTTATAAAGCAGAAACCTGGTTTAAAAGACTTCAATTGGTTTCATCTGCAGCATTTAGTTTGGGGCATGGTGGTAATGATGCACAAAAAGTGATGGGTATTATTGGAGCAGCCATTATTTACTACGAACAATCATTGGGTGTGGATATGACATTCAATCAATTTGTAACTGAGTATAGTTGGGTACCTTTTTGTAGTTTTCTTGTGATTGGATTGGGAACCATGAGTGGAGGATGGAAAATTGTAAAGACGATGGGTACCAGAATTACAAAAGTAACACCGCTGGAAGGGGTAAGTGCTGAAACAGCGGGGGCCATTACTTTATTCCTCACCGAGAAATTGGCTATTCCTGTAAGTACTACACATACTATTACAGGGGCGATCATAGGCGTAGGTGCTACAAAACGATTGAGTGCTGTACGTTGGGGAGTAACTGTGAACCTGCTTTGGGCATGGATTTTAACCATTCCTGTTTCTGCAGCTATGGCAGCATTGATTTACTATATCATCAAATTTTTTATCTGATTCTAAGCGGCGCTATGTATTTTGCCGTATCAAGTTTTGAGCATGGCAAAAATATTGGTCACAGGAGGCTGCGGATATATTGGTTCACATACTATCGTGGACTTGCTTGAGAATGGTTATGACGTAATATCTATTGATGATCAATCGCGCTCAACTCCCTATCCACTTACGGGTATACAACTGATCACAGGAAAACGAATCAAGAATTATAAAGTCGATCTCAAGAATTTCGATGAAACATTGGCTGTGTTTCAAGAAAATCCAGATATCACCGGTGTGATCCATTTTGCAGCCTATAAAGCAGTTGGTGAATCTGTAGAACAACCATTGCTCTATTATGAAAATAATATTGGATCTCTGATTAGTATACTAAAATGTGTTCGTGAGTTTCAAATACCTCACGTCGTATTTTCTTCCTCTTGCACAGTATATGGTAATCCTGATCTTTTTCCTGTTACTGAAGCAACACCACTAAAAGCAGCAGTATCAGCCTATGGTGCCACTAAACAAATGGGCGAACAGATACTAAAGGATTTTGCAAATTCATCATCCAGTACCAAAGTGGTTTTATTGCGATATTTTAATCCTGTAGGCGCTCATCCCAGTTGTCTGATCGGAGAATTGCCTTTGGGAAAACCTCAGAACCTAGTTCCTGTCATTACACAAACAGCCATCGGTAAGATACCTAAGATGGTGGTACATGGTAGTGATTACAATACCCGTGATGGCAGTTGTGTGCGCGACTATATCCATGTATCTGATATTGCCCATGCACACACACTTTCAGTGAATTATCTTACAACAGGCAACAATCTAAACAATTGTGAAGTATTCAACCTAGGTACAGGCATCGGTATCACTGTATTAGAAGCAATCCAGGCTTTTGAAAAAGTAAGTGGTGAAAAATTGAATTATGAAATCGGAGCTCGAAGATCGGGGGATATCGAAGCCATTTATGCCAACAATGAAAAAGCCATCAAAGAGTTGGGTTGGAGCATTCGATATGATTTGGATCAAATGATGCAAACAGCTTGGGCATGGGAACAAAAGATCAAGCGCGAAGAAGATACCATGCGTAATAATTGATCCTCCTTACTTCTTGATACTGTTGTAATACGCAAATAACTTTTTCAAATCACTTTCTTTTTTGGCCTTCAGTTTATTTTTGTTTGCGAATTCGGCCATCAGTGCTGCATCCTTTTCAAATAATCTTACCAAAGCATCTGTTTCGGAAGGTAAAGCTGTTAAACCCTTTGAAGGTATATAAGAATAATACACTTCTTTTTTTGTATAAGTTCTAATAATGCCAACACTGTTATATGGTTGTTTGTCTTGAAAATTCACAGAAGTATATTTTAGTAAAACAGCCGCACCCGAATCTAGCAATTCATATAGTGTAAGCTCATTTTGTTTGTCGATAGATGGGAAACCACTTCTGAAAATATAAGGCTGGCCATCTTTTACCAAAGCAACCCTTTGAAATGGCTTGATCACACTCATTTCTTGTCCGTCTTCTGTTTTAAAAAAAAGTTCACCGGTGAGATAATTAATCTTCACCGGAATGCGATGATAACTCTTTCCATTCATTAACTGAATCGTACTTTCTAAATAGTCATTGGAGAAAAAAGGTGAACCTTCTTCTTCAAAGCCGCGAGTTGGTTTGAAGGGTCTGCCATTACCATCATTCATGAACTGAATCGTTTCTTTGGTATGACGAAGTGGGTCAATCCTTTCAAAACTTTGAGCAGCAAGTTGATGGCTAATAAAATAGATAACGCATGCCAGAAAAAGATTTTTTCTCATATACATTTCTTTTAAGATCACTTTATGGAAGATCGATTGTACAATGCTATGATCTTAATGAGATCAGCTTCTTTTCTCAATTTCAACTTTTCCTTATACACAGCATCATAGAGTATTTTTTGTTGATCTGACAACAGTGCTATTAAATCAGTTTCATTTCCCGGAATTTTTACCATATCCTTACCCGGCATCCATAAATAGTAGGAGGGGAGTTGTCGATAGCTTCTGGTTATTTCATTGCTACTATATGCTTTAGAATCCTTGAATCGAATTTCAGTATGTTTTAGCAGTAATACTTTTCCTGAATCAAGCACCTGGTATAAGGAACGTTCACTTTGTTTATCAATGGCTGTAAACCCGGAACGGAAGACAACAGGTTGCAGTGAACTATTGCATCCTAACTCAACTCGGGTAACCGGAACGGAGAGAATGAATGCCTTACCCTCTTCCACTTCAAAAAGGATCTTTTGTTCCTCCAGATTCAATTTCAGCTTAATGCCATGGTATATTTTACCATTGGGTAACTGAATAGATCCGATACAAAAAGAAGTATCATAAAATGGAGAGCCATCCATATTGTAGAGCACTGGATTAGACCAGGGTATTCCATAGCCATCATTGTACAAGACATTCGAGTTTCCGGAAAATGAATAGGATCCTATTTGAGCTTGACTGTAACCTGTCAATATCATCGACAGGATAATAACGAAAAGAGGTTTCCGCATAACAGATTTTTACTATATAAATATAGACAACCTCTATTACACTATCGTTGCAAAGCGGATGAAAAGAAAAAATTATTGAACCAGCATTTTTTCAGCATTCTCAGCAACCTGTAATGCTTCGATAAATTCATCGATATCCCCATTGATCACAGCATCCAGATTGTAAGAGGTAAGTCCGATGCGGTGATCTGTAACTCTGCCTTGTGGCCAGTTATAGGTTCTGATCTTGGCACTTCGGTCTCCGGTGCTCACGAGCGTTTTTCTGTGACGTGCAATTTCTTCTTCTTGTTTACGCACCTGTTCTTCATACAATTTGGTACGTAACATGGCCATAGCTTTCTCGCGGTTGCCCAACTGAGAGCGTTCGGTCTGACAAACCACTACCACACCTGTAGGAATATGCGTAAGGAATACTTTGGTCTCGACTTTGTTTACGTTCTGTCCACCGGCACCACCACTTCGAGCGGTTTCCATTTTCACATCGCTTTCTTTCAGTTCAAAATCTACTTCTTCAGCTTCAGGCATTACAGCTACAGTAGCGGCTGATGTATGTACACGCCCTTGTGTTTCTGTATCCGGCACACGTTGAACACGGTGTACACCACTCTCGAACTTCAATGTGCCATATACATCTTCACCTGTAACTTCTACCACTACTTCTTTATATCCGCCTACAGTTCCTTCACTTTCACTTACAATAGCAGTCTTCCATCCTTTCTTGGCACAATAACGGAGATACATGCCCAACAGATCACCGGCAAACAAACTGGCTTCATCTCCACCTGTTCCGGCACGTATTTCAAGAATGGCATTTTTATCGTCTTGCGGATCTTTGGGAATCAACAATTTGGTAAGTTCTTTTTCGAGGGCTTCTTTCTTTTCTTCCAATTCCGGTAATTCCATTTTGGCCAACTCGCGCATATCAGGGTCACTGCTATTCTGATTGTCTTTGGCAAACGTATAATCAGCCATTACCTTTTGATATTCCTCATAAGGTTTTACGATCTTCTCTAAAGAGCGATACTCTTTGCTATATGCACCAAATTGCTTCTGATCATTGATGATCTCAGGGTTGGTAAGTGCAAGTCCTACTTGTTCAAATCTGGCTTTGATGGCATCGAGCTTATCCAGCATATCCGCTTTTTTATGGAGTGCAAAATTACATGTTTCAGGCGGAGTTTTGGCTTCTAAGCTCAGCTATCTTTCTATTAGCCAATAGCCTACGGATTATGGCTTATGGTTCAAAGCGAGGAGTTCGCAGCTAAAAATAGCTTCTAAACCAGTCTATTAAGATTGCTTATCTTTCAGCATAAACTTTTTTACATGCGTTTATTGGTCATTCTTCTTCTTTTATCCTGCTCGTCAATGGCACAGCAGGTAGAAATACTGATTAAAAATGGTCGCATACTAGATGGCACAGGCAATTCCTGGTATTATGGTGATGTGGCCATTGGTAATGGAAAGATCATACGTATAGGCAATTTGAGTAAGTGGACTGCCAAACGCACTATTGATGCCAAACAACAAATAGTGGCTCCGGGCTTTATTGATGTGCATACTCACATTGAAAAAGATGAAAAAAAACATCCTGAAGCAGCCAACTTTATTTATGATGGTGTTACAACTGTCATTACCGGTAACTGCGGATTATCAGAAGCAGATATTGATGCTTATCTCACGATGGTAGATAGCTTACGCACATCCGTGAATGTAGCGGCATTGATCGGACACAATGATGTACGCAAGGCTGTGATGGGCACTGTACAAAGAGACCCCACCGAAGAAGAAATGTTGCAAATGGAACAATTGGTAGAAAAAGCCATGAAAAGTGGAGCTGTAGGAATGTCTACCGGGCTCATATATATTCCAGGTACCTATTCTAAAACAGAAGAAGTGGTGCGTTTGGCAAAAGTAACAGCAAAATACCAAGGTGTTTATGCAAGTCATATGAGAGATGAAGGAGATAGTGTCGTACAGGCGATTGAAGAAGCATTATACATTGGAAAAGAAGCGGGTTTACCGGTTCAGATATCTCATTTCAAACTCAGCGGACAACAAAACTGGGGAAGAAGTAAGGAAACCATTCCCATGGTGATACAGGCAAGAAAAAATGGACTGGATGTAACGATCGATCAATATCCTTATACAGCATCTAGTACTTCATTGAGTACTTTGTTGCCTGATTGGGTACTAGCAGATGGAAAAGATTCTATTAATGCAAGATTGAAAAGACCAGCTATTAGAAAGGAAGTAAAGCAATACATGTTACAAAAGCTTGCCAAAAGAAAACTAAAACATTTCAGTTACCCGGTGGTAGCCTATTTTGAAGCAGATACGACGCTGAATGGTAAAAGCATTGAACAGGTAAATCTCTCAAAAGGTAATCCTCATAATGCAACATCAGAAGCAGAAGTGATTATTCAAATGATGGAGCAAGGAGGAGCAGGTATGGTATTTCATGGAATGAGTGAGGGTGATGTAAAAAGTATCATGCAATACCCGTTCAATATGTTTGCATCAGATGCTAGTATTCGTATTTATAAACAAGGGAACCCGCATCCACGTGGTTATGGAACCAATGCTAGAATACTAGGGAAATATGTGCGTGAAGAAAAAGTGATTGGACTGGAAGAAGCCGTTCGCAGAATGACATCATTGCCTGCCACTAAATTCAAATTAAAAGATCGTGGATTGTTATTGGAAGGTATGGCAGCAGATATTGTGATTTTTAATGAACAAACCGTGATGGATCGTTCCACTTTTGATCAACCCCATCAATACTCATCAGGCTTCAGCTATGTATTGGTGAATGGTCAAATAACGGTAGATGAGGGGCAACATAACGGAACACGTGCAGGTAGAGCATTGAGAAAATCCGCCGAATAAATCATATCCTTTTTAAGTTCATACTATGAAAAAAACAGTAGCACTTGCTTTATTTCTTATGCCGTTATTAACGATGGCACAATCTTATAAAAAATTACACCAAAGATCCATTGTCATTGATACGCACAATGATTTCCCTACGCAGGCAGCAGATAAAGGTTTTCTTTTCGATCAAAATTTAAAAGGTAAAACACATTCTGATTTGCGAAGAATGAAAGAAGGGGGCATGGACATACAAGTCTTTTCTATTTTTTGTGATGGTGGTTATGGTAAGGGTGCTGCTTATAAAAGAGCTAATCAGGAAATTGATTCTGTTTATGCATGGGTGGCAAGAAATCCATCTG
>JBDKEH010000012.1:0-6614 GCA_039795345.1 Bacteroidota bacterium | reverse complement strand
ACCGGTTGTAAACTCACTGTGCAATTATTGAACGATATGAAGCGTCTCAATAAAAAATATGGAATGGTAACTGCATGCGTTGGGGGTGGTCAGGGTATTGCGGGGATTATTGAGAATCTTTAATAGTTGACAGTTGTTAGTTGACAGTTGACAGAGTGTATTTCTTACTGTCAACTGTCAACTGTCAACTAACAACTCTCATCTTTCAGTTTCCAAAAACTCCCCCCTTCCATTCACAACTCCCTTTCTATCTCTAAACAATCCTGATACATTGGAAGCATTTCTTTCTGCCATCGCGGCGATGTCTTTTTTGTTGGCTTCATAACCGGGGCCACGTGCCAGTAATCCACTTAGGACTTGTCTTTGGGAATGATATCTACTAGCAGTAACTCTTTTTCGAAATAATTGATCACCTTGAATGATTGTCAAATTGGTATTGAAGAATACTGAGTAAGTAGCTCGTTTATCTACTGACCCGTCTGTATTTCTGGATCGTTGTATTTCGTCTTGAGAGAAACCTCCTTCATAATTCTGCAAGAGGATGATGATATTGGCATTGTATCGCTCCATGACTTTGACACGCACATTATTATCATTTTGAAGTAATAATGCTTTTTCACTTTCGGTTAAACTGGCATCTGTAAATACGGTCATTTGCAGATCTTTTCTTAAAACATCTGGCAGGTTAGAAAAATAGATTCGTTTGATCTGCGTTACAACTTCTTCTCTTTTTTTTGTCATTGCTAATCCGGGTGTGTTGATATCACCTGCATCTACTAACACAATTGATTTTGAATAGTATTGCACAGGTATTTCAGCCAAGATGGTTTTCTGTGTAAATGAAGGGCTTTTACAACTTGCAAAAAATCCAGCAAGAAGCATTGCAACTACAACCGATCTAAATAAAGGGCTCATTATATAAGATTTTTCGTGCGCGAAGGTATTCGTGCTATCTAAATGAATTCGTTAAGGCTACACGATCAGCATATTCAGTCTGATAAACGGTATTCCTGCTTGATTAAAAGAAAGTAGTATTTGCTGACCAATGTCATTTTTTTTGCATCAATGAAGGAGTAGTTTTATGGTATAAACAAGCATTATGAAAAAGATACTCGTACCTACAGACTTCTCTGCTACTGCAAAGAATGCAGCTTTTTATGCTTTTAAACTAGCGGAACAGCTACATGCTGAAGAAGTGATCTTGTATCATGGTTATCAGGCACCTGTGAATATTGATCCTATGGTCCCTACAGTAGTAATGCCTGATATTGATACGTTGAGAGAAAGCAGTGAAAAAACATTAGCACATTTCAAATCAGTTGTTTGTCCATTTTGTGAACCCGGTATTACGGTTTCTACATTGGCAAGGTATGACCACTTAGGAGATGGGTTGGACGATATCTGTCATGAAACAGGTGCAACACTGATTGTAATGGGTATCACCGGCGCCAGTTTATTGGAAGAAAAATTGATTGGTAGTAATGCATTGAGTGTTGCAGAAAATGGAACAGTTCCAGTGATCATTGTTCCTCCGAAAGCAGTATTTACAAAGGTTAAAGAAGTAATGCTGGCATGTGATTTCAAGAAAGTAGTGGAGACTACTCCTGTACAGCCTATTAAAAATTTACTCGATGCTACAGATGCTAAATTATTTGTTTTACACGTAGATCATGAAAATAAACGATGGTCTGCAGATACACCTTTTGAAAGCCTGATGTTGGATACCCTTTTGTATGGTTATAAACCTGAATACCTGTTTGAAAATAATGACAACTTTGTAGAAGCGGTGAATATTGTTGCCTTAGAGAAAATGGTAGATCTCATCATTACCATTCCTAAAAAGCATGGATTATTTGAAGGATTATTTCATAGCAGTGCTACTAAGAAACTAGCCTATCATAGTAATGTGCCGATCATGGTAATACATGAATAAAATTAGTTCAAATATTTTCCAACAATTGGCACTCGTCTACCCACTCCAAATGCTTTGGGTGAAATACGTATGATCGGACAAAACTGATTGCGCTTGTATTCATTGTTATTCACCATCTTCAATGTTCTGTCTACCAATGCTACATCGTACCCCAAGGCTTTGATCTCTGCCGGTCCTTTACGTTTTTCAATGTATTGATAAAGTATCTGATCTAAAACTGTATAATCCGGTAAACTATCGCTGTCTTTTTGATTGGGTCTTAGTTCTGCACTGGGTGCCTTTGTGATAATATTTGAAGGAATGATCTCTTTTTCGCGATTGATATATTCAGCTAGTGCATACACTTGTAACTTATAGCAATCACCCAATACACCAAGTCCGCCAGCCATATCACCATACAAGGTTCCATAACCTGTTGCCAATTCACTTTTATTCGATGTGTTCAATAAGATATATCCAAACTTATTGGCAATAGCCATCAATACATTACCCCTGCTTCTGCTTTGAATATTTTCTTCCGCTAAAGAAAAAGGTAAATCATTGAATAGTGGTTTCAAAGTTTGTAAAAATGATTGATATACATCATCGATACGAATGATATCATACGGGTTACCCAGATTCTTACTCAATGCTACAGCATCGTTCACCGAATGATCCGTAGAATAAGGTGATGGCATTAGAATAGCACGAACATTTTCTTTCCCCAATGCATCACAAGCAATCGCCAATGTTACTGCTGAATCAATACCACCGGAAGATCCCAATATCGCTTTACTGAAACCCATCTTTGAAAAATAATCACGGATACCCATGATCAATGCATCATATACCTGTGCAATATTCAGTTCCGGTTCTAATGTTGCCGGATTCAATTCTTTATCCGGTACACGACTGGCAGGTTCTAAAATAGGAGCATTAATACTGCCATCTTCATTCAATTCCCATGTAGACATTGCTTCTTGAAACATCGGCAATGCACCACACAAATTCGCGTCTTTATCAAATACCAATGAAGCACCATCAAAAATGATTTCTGTCTGACTACCTACCGAGTTGCAATAGAACATGGGGATCTTATACTTCTGAACATTGGCTTTGATCACTGATTTCCTGTCTTCATCATGTGTATAATCAAAAGGAGAAGCACTGATGTTCAACATAACATCCGGTTGCTGATCCATTAACTGGTCCATCGGACAAATTCTGTACAATGGATTGTCACCTAAGTTCCAGATGTCTTCACAAATAGTGATCGCTAATTTTTTTCCTTTGAATGGAACGATCTTCCATTCATAAGCGGGTTCAAAATAACGATACTCATCAAACACATCATAGGTAGGTAGTAATGTTTTGTGTATCTCTGCTTTGATCTCTTTCTCATACAAGAAGAAAGCAGCGTTGAACAAGTCTTTACCTTTTTGTATTTTATTGTGAGCCGGTGAGCCGATCAAAACACCAATGGTATCAGCATGTTCCCGGATTTGATCAACTGCTTGATAACATTTATCAATAAAATCGCTGAACTCTACAAAATCTCGGGCAGGATAACCACACACACTCATCTCACTGAAAATGATCAATTCAGATCCCTCTGCCTTAGCTGCTTCAATCGCTGCAATGATCTTGCGGGTATTCTCTTCAAAATTTCCGATATGATAATTCTGTTGTGCGATGCTGATCTTCATGAAGACTTGCTTTTACTACTGATAAGATGCAAAGTTCAGTAACTTTTGCATAGGTTTTACAGGATTCTTTGCAGGTAGCTGATGGTTTTATCAGCATCTTTGTCAAAATTCAGGATACAATGCGTCGATGGTATTTATTTTCATGTTTACTGATAATGCTTGGATGTAGTGAGAAAAAATTCATTCCGGATATTTCCGGGATCGAAGCTCCATTGAGTTTACAAAGATTTGAACAATCTTTTTTTAATATCGATACGGCACAGCTGGAAGAATCACTACTCGAGTTGACCAATGAGTATCGTGGCTTCCCTCAGGATTTTCTCTTCAATATCATGGGAACACGGCCGGACGCAGTAAGACAAGATATTCCTGTGTTTATTCGTTCTTATCAACCTTTATTTAAAGAGATTCAGCCACAGTTCAAAGACATGAGTCGCGAATTGCAAGAAATACAACAAGGACTCAAAATTGTTAAGTATTATTTTGCTGAATACAAATTACCGGAAAAGGTGATCACGTTCATTGGTCCGCTGAATAGTTATGGAAGTATCATCACACCTGATGGATTGGCGGTCGGATTGCAATTGTATCTTGGAGCCAATCATCCTGTTTATCAAAGTGAGGAAGGACAGCAGATGTATCCGAAATATATTTCTCGGAGGTTTGACAGGGCTTATATTCCTGTGAATGCAATTAAGAATATCATTGATGATCTCTATCCTCCCAATTATGCGGATAAGCCATTGGTAGAACAAATGGTTGAAGCCGGTAAGCGATTGTATCTGTTAGATCAATTTCTTCCAGAAACAGCGGATACTTTAAAAACAGGATACACAGCCAAACAATTGGAAGGTTGTTTAGAGAATGAGAAGAATATCTGGAGTTTCTTTATACAAAATAATTTACTGTACATCATTGACCCGGAAATGGTACGTGATTATATGAGTGATGCGCCTAATACACCAACATTAGGAGAAAGCTCTCCGGGTTTTATTGGACAATTTGTTGGATGGCAGATCGTAAAAAAATGGATGGCCAAACAAAAAGATCCACGAAACTTGATGAGATTAATGGAAACACCGGCTAAGAAGATTTTTGAGGAAGCGAAGTATAAGCCCTGATCAATTCATTTTTGCAGGAACGATCATCTCAAAAGAAGGAATATTAACATCAAAGAAGCCTTTGGTATCTTGGTTTTCCATAAGATAGCTGCCATGCATTTTGCCCATTTCTGTTCGCAGGTTGCAACCGCTCACATATTGATAATGCTCACCCGGACGTAAGACAGGCTGGATGCCCACCACGCCTTCACCTTCCACTTCACGATGTTCTCCATTGCTGTCGAATATGTGCCAGTGTCTGCGCAGTAGTTTGATGGTAAAATTGTTGTGATTTTCGATGGTAATCCGATAGGCAAACATATACTCTCCATTCAGCGGGTTGCTGTAATCAGACTGAAAAAAAGTCTCTACACTGATCTCAACCCCTTCTGAAATTTTGGATACCATGCGGGAGATTTTGCTTGGAGTAAAAGTAGGGAAAAAAGTCTATCGTCCATGGACCATAGACCATGGACGATAGACTTTTTTAACACAATAAAATACCTACCATCCCTTACCTTCGCAGCACTTTAAAAAAAGGAATTATGACAAAGATTGCCGTAGCTAAAGGGGATGGAATTGGTCCCGAAATCATGGATGCTGTTTTGTCGATTTTCAGTGCCGCCAAAGTGCCGCTGGAATATGATTTTGTTGATATGGGTAAGTGGGTGTTTGACAAAGGTTACAGCAACGGTATGACCCCGGAAGCACAGCAAACCATTGAGTCGTTGGGAATCCTTTTTAAAGGTCCGATGGAAACACCAAAGGGTAAAGGAGTTAAGAGTGTAAATGTTACAGCTCGTAAAACCTGGAATACGTATGCCAACAAACGTACTTTCCAAACCTTACATGGTGTAGATACTGTATTTAGTAAAGCAGGTATTCCTATTGATATTACGATCGTTCGTGAAAATATTGAAGATACTTACGGAGGTATCGAGCATATGCTGACACATGACGTAGCATTGAGTAGAAGATTCATTACACGTCCGGGAAGCATGCAGGTGATCAAGTATGCATTTGAAATGGCGAAGAAAAAAGGGGCGAAAAGAATTACTTGCGGACACAAAGCCAACATTATGAAGATCACTGACGGACTGTTTCTGGAAGTGTTTTATGAGGTAGCAAAAGAATATCCTGAATTGAAAGCAGATGATGTAATTGTCGATGATCTGTGTATGAAGCTGGTAAGTAAGCCTGATCTTTTTGACGTGGTGGTACTGACCAATTTACAAGGTGATATCGTTAGTGATCTTTGCGCCGGATTGGTTGGTGGACTAGGTTTTGCGCCATCAGCGAATATTGGGGATCATATTTCTATTTTCGAAGCAGTGCATGGAACAGCACCGGATATCGCTGGTAAAAATATTGCGAATCCTACTGCTTTGTTATTGAGTGGTATAGGCATGTTACGACATCTAGGATTGATGCAAAGTGCCGCCAATATTGAAAATGCATTGTTATACACTTTAGAAAGTGGCATTCATACCGGTGACTTTGGAGATAAGGGTACTCCTGCTTCAGATACCACCACTTTTGCGAATGCCATTATTGCCAATTTTGGAAAACAACCTGCACATAATCCAAAACCAATTCTCGCAGACTTACCTGTAACTCAGACTGTTTTTAAACTGGAGAAAAACCCCATGTTGGAAAGCAATGAGGAATCAGAAGAAAGAATTGTGGGTGTAGACATGTTTATTGAAAGCAATGAACAACCGCAACTGGTAGCAGAGAAATGTTTACAACATACATTGGATCTGTTCAAACTGGTAACCATCAGTAACAGAGGTACACAGGTTTGGCCCAAAGGTTCAGTATTTACCAACCTGATCAACCAATATCGATGCCGTTTTGAAAGTGTGGGTGAAGTTGGACTGACTCAAGTAGACATTC
>JBDKEH010000065.1:0-6880 GCA_039795345.1 Bacteroidota bacterium | reverse complement strand
TGAGATGATGACAAGTGCGACAACAAACGAACCAAAAAGAATTCACCCCCACAAATTCACCATGTGGGTGGCGATGGGGAGCATTGTAATGGCTTTTGCCGGATTGACAAGTGCTTACATCGTAAAAAAGAACCAGAGTAGCTGGCTGGAATTTGATCTTCCAATCGTATTCTGGTATTCAACTGTGGTGATACTGGTAAGCAGCTTAACCATGCACCTGGCCATCAAAGCCTTTAAGGCCAGAGAAATGGGGCGTTACCGTACATTAATAACCGTAACGGCAGCTTTAGGGCTTTTATTCATTATTCTGCAATACCTGGGTTTTAATGACCTTGAAGCAAGAGGTATTGCACTGGTAGGCCCAAAAAGTAATTCAGCCGCCTCTTTTTTGTTTGTGATCACCGGTTTGCACATGGTGCACGTATTGGGAGGTGTGATCGCTTTACTGGTGATGTTTATTCGTGCATATAGTAGCAAAGTCAAGTCGTACAGCGCTATTCCGGTGGAAGTAGCAGGCACTTACTGGCACTTTGTTGACATACTTTGGATCTATCTGTTGATCTTTTATAACTGGATCGGATAGTTCAAGAAAAAGTTAGGGTTTATTCACCTTTTTTGAACAACAGCCAATATTTTTGTAACGAAATTTTTAGAACGATCATGGCAACGACAACAACTGCAACAACAACCAAATTGTGGGGTGGAGGAAAGAGTCCCTTCAATGTGGAATATGGTAAACTGATGATGTGGTATTTCCTCATGAGTGATGCCTTCACATTTGGAGCCTTCCTGATCTCTTATGGAACCATCCGCTTTTCGACCAATGGATGGCCTGACCCCAATGAGGTCTTCAAAAGTTTCCCTTTCGCTCCGGAAGGAGTAAACGCACCGTTGGTGTTCGTTAGTATCATGACTTTTATCCTGATCATCAGCTCTGTGACCATGGTATTAGCGGTACATGCCGGACATAACATGGATAAAAAGGGCGTGGTGAAAAACCTGATCTGGACCATTATCGGTGGTTTGGCGTTCTTGGGTTGTCAGGCTTGGGAGTGGACACACTTACATCATGAAGGTGCATGGTGGGGTAGCAATCCATTCTTGAATGCGGATGGAACAGCATCTTCAACCAACTTTACAAACTACTTCTTCACCATCACCGGTTTCCATGGTTTCCATGTATTCTCCGGGGTGATCATCAACATCGTGATGTTGATCATGACACTGATGGATAAATTCGAACAGCGTGGACATTATCTGATGATCGAAAAAGCAGGATTGTACTGGCACTTTGTAGATCTGGTTTGGGTATTCGTGTTCACTTGTTTTTATCTGGTTTAATCAAACATTCATTCATTTAATTAAGATATTGATATGTCACATTCAGTAGGTCACGAAGAAACACATGGCGGCGGCACCAGTGAGATCAAAAAAGTAACCATCATACTTTCTGTTTTAACCATCATTGAACTGGCACTTGGTTTCTGGATGATTGGGATGGAAAATAAAGGATTGGTGTTAGCTATCAAAGGGGCTATCATTATTCTGATGTTAGCAAAAGCATTTTATATCGTTGGATATTTTATGCACCTAAAACATGAGATCAAAAACCTGATCATGACGATCGTGGTTCCTTTGGCTTTATTCATCTGGTTCATCATCGCTTTCCTTGCTGATGGTAACTCTTTCAGAAATTTGCGTAATACTTACGATCCTTATTTCAAAGAGCAAAGCACCATCAAAGTAGAGAAGAAAGAACATGGATCACATGGCGCTGCTGCAGGTACTCATGCTGATTCAACGCATAAGAGTGAAGGTGCGGTGGAAAACAAACACTAAGAGATAGTTGTTATAACCTTATTACTGTTCAAACCATCGCTGTTTTGGCGATGGTTTTTTTATACTGTTGCATTATGAATAAGAAAGCAATATTGGGTTTGATGGTTGCGGTGTTCATTCCCATTCTCTGTTACCTGATCCTGAAATATGCCAGTGAAACTGCGGTAGATATGCCACGGAAGTATTTGCTGGATACCGTAGTCACAAGGGTAGAGAAAGGTAAGATGATCACAGATAGTATCTGGCACAAGACGTCTAACATTACTTTGCAGAATCAATTGGGTGAAACAGTGAGCTTGTATGATAAGCAAGGAAAGATCATGGTCGTTGATTTCTTTTTCACTAGTTGTAGAAGCATATGTCCCGGACTCACCAGAAACATGTCAAAGCTGCAACAGTCATTTTTAAAAGGGGGTAATGTTCGCAATAAGATCGATACTTCTATTGTACAATTTGTCTCATTCACTGTAGATCCGGAACATGATTCTGTGTCGGTATTAAAAGATTATGCAGATCGATTCGGTGTGAACCATGATAATTGGTGGATGCTGACAGGAAGTAAAGATTCTATTTATCGTTTTGCATATGAAGAACTGAAAGTAGACAAGTTCAGTGAAGAACCTATGAGCCCTGATTTTGTACATACCACAAGATTTGTACTATTGGATAAAGACCGGTATGTAAGAGGCTATTACAATGGATTGGATTCCACTTCACTTTCTAAGCTTGCTCGTGATATTGGATTCCTAATGTTAGAAAAAGACAAGAAGAAAAAAAGTACCGTATTCATGCAGATCATAGACCTGAGTTGGTTATGGCTGATCATTGTATTAGCGGTTATTTTCTTTGTGCTCTATATGCGTAATCGAAGAAAAATAAACGGATAATCAACTTTCTGTGTCATTCTCTGTTTTCAGAGGCAATAAACTAAACAATATGCTAGAACCCTCACTCCCCAAAAACGACAAACAAGCCCGCTGGCTGATTGGTATATTCTCAGTTGTAGTATTCACGGCAGTAGTAGTACTAGGTCGTGTTAAATTGGATATCGGCGTCAATTTTGATGTACATGTTTTTGCTAAGATCAATGCATTCATCAATGCTTCTATTGCCGTATTATTGGTAGCCGCATTGGTTGCAGTAAAACAAAAAAACTTTGCCTTACACAAACGACTTATGATGCTAGCTTTACTGCTATCAGTGGCTTTTCTGGTATCTTATATTGCGCACCATCTCTTAGCAGGAGAAGCTAAATTTGGTGATGCAGATCACGACGGATTGGTGAGTGAAGCTGAAAAATTAGCTGTGGGCAGTATGCGAATGATCTACTATATCATCCTGATCACGCATATCTTTTTAGCAGCGATCATTCTCCCTTTCATTTTATTCACAGCGTACAGAGGTCTTACAGGCGAATACGCACAACATAAAAAAATAGCAAAGATCACTTGGCCATTATGGTTCTATGTAGCTGTAACCGGTCCGGTGGTGTATTGGATGATTAGTCCTTATTATTCTTAAGCTACGAGCTGTGAGCTTCGAGCAAAAATTATCTTCTGCTCAAGGCTCGAAGCTCGTAGCTCAAAGCCCGATTTCAAGCGCCGGATCCCAAAATTTTTTTTCAAAGTCAACGATCATATCATCTTTCACTTTGATCTTTTCTTTAGCGAGTAATTCTTCCATCAATGTGGGTGTAGCAAAATGAGCTTTACCACTTAGCATACCATTTCTATTTACAACACGATGTGCGGGTACTTTGGGCTTTACATGAAAAGAACCGTTCATGGCCCAGCCCACCATTCTAGCACTCATTTTGGTGCCTAGGAAAGCAGCGATAGCACCATAAGAAGTTACACGTCCTTTAGGAATCTGACGTACCACATCATATACCTGTTCAAAGAAAGAAACATCTTTGCCGCCCGATGGTAATACAGTCCTAGGCTTTTCAGTTGATTTTTTTGGTGGCACCTATATAAAATTTATACAGGCAATTTACGCTTTTGGCTCAGTCGCCTTTTGTTTTTGAGAGAGTAATTCTGAGCGGCGAGGTTCTGGAACTGATTCATACTCGAACGGACAATGTCTGCATCCATGTCCACAGCAATATCCCTTACTGATATGGTAAGCTTCTGTGAACACGACATAGCCATGTTCATCATAATAAAAATCTTTACCTTCTGTCAGCTGGCGATTCATGCAAATGTTGTTTTAAAACGTCATCAGTAGCAAATGGCATTTCCTTGTCCAATCTAAAACATAAGTAATGAATTCGATTACTTTGTGCAATGTCTAGCCCTTCATAGTGTGTTTTGATGCACAATTCTGGTTTGATCGCTGCTTGGGCATATACATTGTCTGATCGTTCTACTAACTCCAGCCCATACAGTTCAATCACTAATAAGGTAAATTGATAGAGATCCGGACTATCTGTTTTTAAATGAACCAATCCGCCGGAAGATAAGATCTGTTGATATAATCGTAGAAATTTAGGGTGGGTCAGTCTTTTCTTAGCTCTTGAGATACGTAACTGTGGATCAGGAAAAGTGATCCATATTTCAGATACTTCACCGGGTTGAAAATAGTTGGTGATCTTGTCCATATGAGACCGGATGAAAGCTACATTGTGCATCCCTTCATCCAAAGCGGTTTTGGCCCCACGCCAGATGCGGTTACCCTTGATATCAATACCGATAAAATTACGATCAGGGTACATACGTCCGAGTCCAACAGCATATTCTCCCTTACCGCAGGCTAATTCAAGTGTAATGGTATGATCATTCTTAAAAAAATCATTCCATTTACCCTGCATCCCTTCCGGATACTCCAGCACATTGTCAAAGCCCTTGATAGCTTCAAAACGTATCAACTTTTTCTGTCCCATTCGGGCAAAAGTACAAAACAGAAAATAAGAAACAGAGGAATCAGGAATGAGAAGGTGAGCGTTGTACCGTACTTTCTCATTCCTTATTTCTTATTCCTCTGTTTCTGATTACAACAACCCTTTGCCCGCTACAGCCTTCAACACCCTTCTCTCAGGTTCAACAGCCAGAAGTGGGGTGACTTGTGAGATGGCTTCTTGAAAATCGCTTAGGCTTTGTGATTGTTGATGACTTTCCGGAGAATCCCATAGTTCGGTGACTAAAATATGATCACTGTTCTCGGTATCCTGATTGATGATATATAGATGACATCCGTGTACATAGGCAATCTTGTTATACAAACGGGTTAGAATGTTCAATAAGTTATTACCTTTTGATGCTTGGGTAACAAAACGAGTTTGCAGGGTATAATGCTCCATGGTTTGGTTAATTTGAATGAAGACACGCAATAATGAGGCCACGAAGCCTGAATTGTGTGAAAAAAGGTTTAAAAAGGTACAGTGAGCAAGGGAAACCTTCTATTGCCATTATTCGTATCTATTGTATAACAGCTACATTATGAAAACACAGATAGGATCAGCCTTATTGATAATTATATTACTAGTGGGTTGCCAGCAAAGTTATGAGCTACCTGAATCTGTTGTAAATGACACTATTGCGATACCCGTAACACCTCCATCTTCTACTAGCGGATATACGAAATATGTAATAGGTAAAGGACAACACTATCCTAATAATGATTCAAATACCATTGTAATCGTTAAAACAGGGGAATTAAAGTTTATTGCAAGGTTTGATAGCAGTGCGATCTATAAAACGGTTGATCCAAATAATCAAGCTGATATTAACAAGTTATATGGTTTTTCAGACAATAATGCTTTTCACCATTTTTATAGTGCCCGATTTGGATGGAATTGGTATCAGAACGCGCTGCATCTCTGGGCTTATAATTACAATGACAGTACCCGCGAGTTTAAAGATTTGGGTGTTGTAGCGATAGGACAAGATCACAATTGTAGTATCAAGGTGCAAGGGAATCAATATATTTTCACACTCAATGGTAAATCCACAGCGGTAAGAAGAACTTCACCCACTGTCATGGGAGAAGGATATAAACTCTTTCCATATTTTGGTGGAGACGAAACAGCTCCACACGATGTAACGATCTGGATCAAAGAATTGCAATAGCAGGTAGATATTCTCAACACATAAAAATAAAAGCCATGATCAAACGATCATGGCTTTATGATATATAATAGGGGAGGGTATATGCTTACGCGAAGTATTATTTACACCAGCCTCCGCAGCTTTATTCTTCCTAGGAGCCACTCGTTCCTTTGCGTGGCTATGAGCTTGGTGCATTCTCACCAAAGTCATAAAAAAATGCAGCTACCATTCTGGCATCAGGTCTTACATTGGTACTAACATTTACAATCAATCTATTGGATTTTACCCTTATG
The DNA here is from genome assembly GCA_039795345.1 of Bacteroidota bacterium. Taxonomy (GTDB): domain Bacteria; phylum Bacteroidota; class Bacteroidia; order Chitinophagales; family Chitinophagaceae; genus Sediminibacterium. Next base: position 702 of record JBDKEH010000065.1, on the reverse strand, counting down.
TTTAGTAACGGTTATCCAAAAAGACGTCACGGATGGATTCGAACCATCGTAGAAGGTTTTGCAGACCTCAGCCTATCCACTCGGCCACGTGACTATATATGATTTGAAACTGCTCATCATAACAGGCGATCAAATGATGTGTTCTATTGAACAGTAAAGGGTTGCTCAGCGTGTAAATTTATCAGTTTTTTATAAGTCTACCAATTTGGTAGGGTAATAATTTAAAACTAATTTTAGCTTTTAACGGGTAAACAGCTATGACAAAAATTAATCTTCTTGCACTGGCAGTACCTTTTTTTATTGGGTTCATTTTATTGGAGTATTATATCAGCCAAAAAAGGAAAAGAAAACTGCATCAATTTGAAGAATCGATCGCTAATTTGAACGTAGGGATTGCCGAACGTGTAACAGATCTACTTACTACAGGTGCTTTCTATTTTGTTTTTTCCTGGATCTATGAGCATTATGCAATGTTTGATATTCGCCCTAATTTCATGAGTTGGGTACTGATTTTTTTGATTACCGATTTTGTATGGTACTGGTATCATCGATTTGGTCATAAAGTGAATGTATTTTGGAGCGTTCATGTGGTACATCATCAAAGCGATGATTTTAACTATACAGTATCTACTCGAATTACGATTTTCCAAGCAGTAGCACGTGGATTATTTTGGTCGGTTTTGCCCCTTTTAGGTTTCCCTC
>JBDKEH010000148.1:0-10035 GCA_039795345.1 Bacteroidota bacterium | reverse complement strand
GCATTTACTTCCAACACATACAATTGTCCGGTTGTACTATCTTGTCTGATATCTACTCTTGTGTAACCTGTTCCTTTGACTGCAAGAAAGGCAGCCAGACTTAGTGATTTTATTTTTTCCTGAAGTTCATCTGCAGCTTTTCGATACTCATAAAAATTTTCATCAGCCGGCATAGGTGTTTCTTCTTCATAGATCTCCCATAGTCGATCAAAAGATAAAAATTTTTCTTCTTCAGGAAGTGAGGAATGAAAAACCCTTTCTACTGCATCGTACACTTTACAGTGATCCGGATCATACCAAGATCCCACGATCATGGTCGTAAACTCGGGTCCCTGAATAAATTGTTCAGCAATGATACCATCTGCTGCTAAATTCCAGCCCCTATACCCTTTGAACATTTGAGCTACTTGATCTTTTAACGCTTCCTCATCAGCTACCACATTACGAACACCTACACCCATACTTCCTCCGGAAACAGCTGGTTTTACAATAAGTGGAGAACCTAATGCAGACAATAATGATGCATCAACATCATCTATAGCATATATAGCTTTCCATTTTGCAGTAGCAATACCTGCTTCATCAAAAGCCCTTTTCATCGGGATCTTTGAAGTGGTGATGGTATAAAAATATTCATCTGATCCGGTGTAGAGCAGTCCATAGGAATCCAATAAACGCAGTACCGAAATACCCGGCGTTCCATTAATTTCATCTCCATCACAAAGGTTGAGTACGATAGGAAAATATTCTCCGCTTTGTTTCTCGTTCAGAATAGATGAAATGATGGATGGATAATCTTCCATTGTCACCGGTTGCCATTGCCAATGCATGTTCAGTGTTGCAAAAACCTTAGTGTACTCTTGAATACTTTGTGAGAAATCGTAGTAGTAATCAATATTGGGATCATTGGTAATCAGCGAAGGTGCCAGTACCCAAATTTTTAAACGTGCATTTTCTTCCGGAGTAAGTTGGGGGATCAACATGAAACGTTTATCTATTTTTCAATTGCATGTGTATGAATGATGTTAACCGATAACCTTGCAATACCTCTTCACGCAGTGTTGAAGCGCCTTCAATCACTCCCAAACATTTGATCGATCCACACTTACAGGTAAACGCATTGGCCATCTTCCATTCTGTTGAAGGATAAAAAAAGATCATTTCATCACCTGGCTGAATAGATTTCAATGCCATCACTTGCATTTGATCAGTATCAAAGAATACATTGGGATCACAACCATGATTGGTATACTGCAAACAATCAGGCGATAACAGAATATGTTTTTTCATCCCGATTTGTAAAGTTTTATAGCTGGGTGTGTCCACTACTTCTGCAGCACTAAACTCACAGATCATATCTCCCTGATCAAAAAATGCGGTTGCATGAAGAGAGAATTGTCCGGTTGCCGGGTTTCTAACCACCCTTGCAAAATCTACTCGATCTATTTTTTCTGTTTCAGGAATTACGAGCGGGAGAGGTATCATACCGGATGAATCATTGGTTGCTTAAAGTTCCTCAATACAAAGCAACCTAGGTATTGATCTCTCCTTTTATTAGTCCACATTTTCACTATGAATTATTAACAATGAACAGTGTGTTGCAGGATTTTATAACTTGCCTATATAGAATAATCATTGTTTATGGTACAACGTACACCTGAAGAAGCTTTTGCAGCACTACAACTAACCCTTCCTCCTGCACCGGAACCTTTGGGTTTATACAAACCTTGTTTGGTTGATGGAGAATACCTGTATCTATCGGGGCATGGTACTTTACAAAATGATGGTAGCTGGATCGTAGGTATTGTTGGATTAGACATGGATAAAGAAGCCGCAAAATTAGCTGCCCGACAAGTAGGGTTGGCAATGATCGCCACGATCAAAAAGAATATCGGTAGTTTGGATAAGATCAAACGTGTCGTTAAAGTATTGGGCATGGTCAATGCTGTACAAGGTTTTGCTGATCATCCTTTTGTGATCAATGGTTGCAGTGAATTATTTGCTGCGATTTGGGGACCTGATCTTGGCGTGGGTGTTCGAAGCGCCGTAGGTATGAGTTCTCTTCCCGGAAATATTCCTGTTGAAATTGAAGCCATTTTTGAATTACATGTATGAGTGAAAAAAATTACCCTTGGTTTACAGTGAAAGATGTATCAGCCATTGATACACCGGCGCTATTGGTATACCCCGAAAGAGTACAACAGAATATTGATGCAGCCATCCAATTGGTAGGCGAGCCTTACAGACTTAGACCTCATATTAAAACACATAAGACAAAAGAGGTCACAGAAATGCTGATGCGTTCCGGTGTACGCCAGTTCAAATGTGCCACCATTGCAGAAGCTGAATTATTAGGGCTTTGTAAAGCACCGGATGTTTTACTTGCTTACCAACCTGTAGGACCCAAATTGAAGCGATTTCTTTCCCTCATTAAACATTACCCTGATACAAAGTATGCATGTTTAACCGATAATATTCCCGCTGCAACAGAAATAGCGCTTGCTGCAAAACATGAGAATATCGTTTTAACTATTTACATAGATCTGAATGTTGGTATGAATAGAACAGGAGTTATTCCTGAAGGGGCTGCTGATCTAGTCAAGTTTTGTTTACAGCAACCATCCCTTCAACTTGCCGGACTACATGCGTATGATGGACATATCCGCAATCCTGATCCTGTAGAGAGAAAAAAAGTTTGTGATACGGCTTTCGATAGAACAACTTCATTACAAAAAAGTATACAAGAAGAATATGGCGTTTCACTGACCATTATTGCTGGCGGAAGTCCAAGTTTTCCCATCCACGCAAAAAGAGAAACGGTGATTTGCAGTCCGGGTACATTCGTGTATTGGGATCATGGTTATGGTTCACTGTTTCCTGAACAACCTTTTGTTCCTGCTGCGCTCGTACTTACAAGAATTATTTCTTTACCTGCACCGGGCATGATCTGTACGGACTTGGGGCACAAATCCATTGCCGCTGAAAATCCATTGGAGAAAAGAGTGGTGTTTTTAAATGCACCTGAATTAAAAGCCGTATCACAAAGTGAAGAGCATTTGGTGTTGATGGCTCCTGAAAATCATTCTTATCAACCCGGAGATATTTTATATGGATTACCCATGCATATTTGTCCAACATGCGCTTTATATGAACGGGCTATCACTATTACCGATCATCAAAAAAATGGTGAATGGATGGTCGTAGCACGTGATAGAAAAATTCATTACTAAGTCTGCTTCGGTATCACAAACCACTGTAAAACAATTGATTTGTTGGTCAAATTTTATTTTGGCATCCTATTTGCATTTTCATGGGTATAAAACTTTGACACATGAAGAAAGCATTATTACTCCTGTTGATTTCGTTTGGATGGGTGAGTCAGCAGCACGCTGATGCACAGATACGTATCAATGCTAACATCAATATTGGGAATCAGCCCCTATGGGGACCTGTTGGATATGATTATGTTGATTATTACTATATGCCTGATATTGATGTGTACTATTATGTACCGGAACGTAGGTTCATTTATCTCGATGGTGGCAGATGGATCTTTGCGGCAGCATTACCTGCGAGGTACAGAGGATATAATTTATATGCATCACCAAAGATCGTTATCAATGAACCCAAACCTTATTTAAGAGCTGATGTATATCGTGTGAAATACAAAAATTGGAAGGGACCCAAACAAATTGTAATCCGAGACAGTAATGATGATCGTTATAGAAATCATCCTGGCAAAGGACATGGTAGAGGAAACGGCAATGGTAGAGGAAAGAATAAAGGTTAATTGTAGCTGTAATTTTTTAAAAAAGACAACTCCCTTTTGAGGCAGTTTCTTTTTATTGCAATAAGGCAAAATATTATGCTTCTGTTTCTTTTCTTCTGCTATTTCTTCCTACAGCATAATGGGGTTTCAGGTCTTTATAAATTTGTCCAAACTGTTCACTTCCTGAAAGCGCGGCATTTTTAGAATTATGAAAATAGGCTCTGGTTTGTTTCAATATTTCATTGCCTAATAACAGTTTGGCATCTTCCATTTTTGTTTTTACTTCTTCTAGTTCATTCAGTAATTCATTGTATTGTTTATACAACTGAATATAATTGTTACAAGCATTTACATCAACATAGGATGGAACCGTTGCAGGATTTTTCCGCATCGATAACACAGCTTTTTCTACAAACTCTTTCTTTTTATCATTTAGTTTGAACATACTTCGGCGTTCAGCAGGCTTTAATTTAATGTTCTGCGGAAGCATATTTCTTAGTGCGGCGATATGCTGTCTGAACGACATTAACTCTGATCCTACAAAGCTTCTAAAAGAGGCCATAAGACGTTGTTTTTTACTATAACGTCTATTCAAATTAGAAAATTGCTTATTCTGCTGATTTTAATCTATCCCTTTCTGTTAATAAGGTAAGCACCGCCAATAAGCATAAGTACACCCATCACCTTACCCCAATTAATACTGCTTTGTTTGAAACCAAATAATCCAAAATGATCAAATAACAGCGCAAACAGTAACTGTCCGGCAATCACCAAGGCAAACACATTAGCCGATCCGATCTGTTGAACTGAGTAAATGATGACAGTTACAAAAAAAGCACCCAATAAACCTCCGGAAAACTTGTACAACTCAATTTGCTGTATTTGTTGTGAAGTAGGAAGTTGTTGTTTAGTAAATAGTAGTACCAGCGCCAACGCAATGGTCCCCACAATAAAAGAAATGAAAGCTGCCACCCACTGATTATTCACAGCTGTTTTGAGCTGACTGTTCACACCTGCTTGTGTTGTGATCGTCAACCCTGCCAATAGAGGCAGGATATAAACCAGGTATTTCATGAAGTAATATTTGCGATAAGGAATTACTGTGTTTGTCTTCTTCCACCTCTTGAAGGACCTGATCTTCTGTTGCCTTGTGATCTTCTGTTTTGTTCACCTTGTCTGGGTACACGAGGATTATAAGTCGGGGTTGGACCAAACTCTTCCGGTACTGTTCCTTTCAAAACGGGCTCTCCAAGTAAACTTTCAATAGCAGCAAATTTGTTTTGCTCTTTTTCGCTTACAAGTGTAAAAGCGGTTCCCTTACTTGCTGCTCGGGCTGTTCTACCAATGCGGTGTACATAGTCTTCTCCATCATTAGGTACATCAAAATTGATAACAAGATCAATATCTTCTATATCAATGCCCCTACTTAAAATATCAGTAGCTACCAGTATGTTCAGTTTTTTATTCCTGAAATCTTGTAGCACCTGTTCACGCTTGAGCTGATCCAGATCTGAATGAATTTCTTCAGCCAGAAGCTTAGCCCTTTTTAATTCAGCTGTGAGTTGTTTTACATTTTGTTTTTTGGAACAGAAGACAATCACATTTTGAAACTTCTTACTGCCCAACATATCTTTTATAATGGGTATCTTCTGTGGCTCATATACAATGAATGCTTTCTGAACAATTTGCTCCGGTGGTTTTGAAATAGCAATATTGATCTCAACAGGTGCATGTAAAATTTTTCTTGCCAGCTCTCGCATTTTCGTAGGCATGGTTGCAGAAAACAGCAAATTCTGTCTTTCTTTAGGCAGAAAAGAAATGATCTTCATGATATCGTCATTGAATCCCATATCCAACATCCTGTCGGCTTCATCAAGTACGAGATATTTCAGTCCTTTCAGTTTGACATAACCCATGTTAAGATGTGCGATCATTCTGCCTGGTGTGCACACCACAATATCCACACCCTGTGTCAATGCCTTTTTTTCTGCATTGAATGAATCTCCTCCACTTCCTCCATATACAGCAATGGAGCTCACATCAGTGAAGTAAGAAAGTCCTTCCAAGCTTTCAGCAATTTGAATGGCGAGTTCACGTGTAGGAACAATAATCATGGCATTGATCTCATTAGAGTCATGCGGGACTGTGAGTAAACGATGTATCAGAGGAAGTAAAAATGCAGCTGTTTTTCCGGTACCGGTTTGTGCGGAGGCGATAATATCTTTCCCTTCTAAAATGGGTACCATCACCTGTTGTTGAACCGGTGTTGCTGTTTCGTAACCCATGGCATCAATGCCATCTAAAATGCGTTGATCAAGTCCTAAATCTGTAAACTTCAAATTGGTCTGTATTTAATTGTATTCCATGTAAAGATACTGTTTAATGATTGCGGCTTGTAAAACAAACTGCGCACAAGATTTACAGTTTCTCGTACAAGGCTCTTAACTTCTCTCTTGTCATGATCTTTTCCCAGTCTTTCCCTAAAGCGTTCTCCCATAAGGGTTTCATGCCGAGTGAAACATTGATCATAGTATCGAACTGATCGTCTGTTAAACCTTTACAGATTCCTTGCGGTATATCGATCTTGTTTTTTTCAACCATATATTTAAATTCTTTCACACCTGCAGGATAATATTCTTCTAAATGATTCATCACAATACAATTACCTATGCCATGTTTGGTTCCAAGTAAATAGCTAAGACCATAGCTTACCGCATGTGCTACACCTACCTGAGAATATGCAATACTCATTCCACCCGCATAAGATGCCATCATCAACTGATCATCACTTTCATCATCCCAATGATCTTTGGTCACAAATACTTTTTGACAAAGTTCCAATGCCTTCTCACCATAACTTTTACTAAACTCATTTAAATAGGTTCCTTCCAAACTTTCTATGCAATGGATATAGCAATCCATTCCTGTATAAAAACGCTGATTCGCCGGCGCATCTTTGGTGAGTTCCGGATCTAATACGATCTGATCGAACGGAGTAAAATCACTGTTCATTCCCAATTTTCTAGTAGGACCTGTTAGTACGGTGGTGCGACTCACTTCAGCTCCTGTACCACTGAGTGTTGGGATACCTGCTTTATATACACCCGGAAATTTTACCAGATCCCATCCCTGATAATCAGCAGAAGAACCCGGGTTATTCATCATTAATGATACCGCCTTAGCCAGATCCATGGTAGAGCCTCCTCCAATACCGATAATACCACTAACGGTTCCAAAATCTTGTTTCAATTGATTCGCCAGAGCATCTACTTGGGTGGTTTTAGGTTCATAAGTTACATCCGCAAAAATGATCTTGTCTTTACCGCGTAAAGGTATCCTGTTCACCAAGGGCTTACCTTCAAAGAAATGATCTACCAGAAAGATCATAGGCGCATCCGCCTTTCGGCGAGGTCTTAGAATTTCATCTAACTGATTAAAAGCACCTCTCCCAAAAACAACATAATCGACCATTTTAAAATTGCGAAAGCTCATATAAAGAATTTTGACTACTTATAATATTACAAACATAGTTAGAACCGCTTACTTCATAAAGATTGGTAGGTTAAAACAGGTCGGTCAACTTAAAATTCAACTAAATTCTATGTGACAAACGATATTCTGACCCATAAGAGAATATTTTTGATAAAAATTAGTGTTTTCCTTATACGTCAGAGTAATAATCAGCCCCGCTGTTCCGTTATTTACTGTTTTATAAGAAACCAGGGTGTTTGAGAAGAATATATGTTCAGATTACGTAAATTAATGCTTGAAACACCTGAACCCGGAACCGCATATTATTATTTGACCAATGACATCAATTGGGATTAGTACACTTTGTTTCACACTCTTATCCGGTTCTATTGGAAGGGACTTTCTCAAATTCATGAGTCCGGAAAATCTTATGAAAGGTGTTGAGATCATGTCTGTTTGTATTCTTCTCGTCGTAGCACTGATCTATATACAAACCATCGCAAAAAAAAGTCTCTTTTTTCATACAGAACGTATCAAAAGTAACATCGAGGTATGGATCAGTCATATCATACTCGAAGAAACCATTGAAGGTATCGAGATCCCTAATAAGTTCTTTCGATTGCTCAATGACCCTAAAGCAAGACAGGTTGCTATTGATGAGTTGATCAAATGCAAAAAGAATTTTTCAGGTGCCGTAGCTGATAATATTGTTGATCTGTATAACAAACTCGGACTAAGAGAAGACTCTTTGCTGAAAATGAAGAACAAACGAAAATGGTATCTTCAAGCAAGAGGAATACAGGAGTTGTACTTAATGGATCAAAAAGATCTGCTCACTAAAATTTATCGCCAAACCAATAGTAAACACGAGTTTGTTCGTTCAGAAGCCCAGATTGCTGTTATTCACCTGACAGGTTTTAATGGTTTACGCTTTTTGGATGTAATTGCCTATCCAATCACTTTATGGCAGCAAATCAAATTACTGGAACAACTGAAATTATTTGGAAAGAAAGAAGATTTGTCTGACAGAATACCCAAATGGTTATCCTCTAAAAATGAAACAGTTGTTGTGTTTGCATTAAGACTTGCTGCAGAATATCAACAATTTGCTGTTAAGAATCATGTAATCGATTGTCTGGTTCATCCGGCAAAAAATGTTCGAACGCAAGCCATCAAAACCCTTAATGCACTATCAGATGAAACAACAGCTTCTATGTTGATAGGTTATTTTTCAAAAGAAGATCTTGAGAATCAAGTTCATATTTTGAACAATCTGGTCAACATTGCCACAGATGAACAAAAAGATTTTATGGTTGCGCTATTAGATTCGCCCGATCATATCATAAAAGTAAAAGCCGCCACAATACTGGCCAATAATTGTACCGATGGTATTCAATTTATTGAAAAAAAAGCGTTGCTGGAGCCTGAGCCTTTTGAAAGAATACTCAGACATGTAAAAAGCGTGAAATGAATTGGGACTCTATTTTAAATATAGCTTTTGATATACTCACCTATGGGATATTTATTTATTCCGCGCTACTATTATTTTCTTATATCGCTGTTGCAATTTTTTCAATCGGCGAAACCAGAAAATACATTCACAAAAATAGTTTTACAGATTATAGAATTCTTGCATCATCTACACATGCCCCATCCGTAAGTATTCTAGCTCCGGCTTACAATGAAGGAAAGACCATAGTGGAAAACATCAGGTCCCTACTTTCTATATATTACGCGAACCTTGAAGTTATTGTCATCAATGATGGCAGTAAAGATGATTGCTTACAAAAAATGATCCAGGCTTATGAACTGGAAAAGATCGACTACTTTGTAGATTATAAAATAAAAACTAAGGATGTAAGGGGTGTTTACAAAAGCCGTAATCCTATTTATCATAAGTTACTGGTAGTAGATAAAGTGAATGGCGGTAAAGCGGATGCATTAAATGTAGGTATCAATATCTCTTCTAATAAATACCTTGTTTGTATTGATGTAGATTGCATTCTGGAACAAGATGCTTTACTAAAAATGGTAAAGCCATTTCTAGAGCAAACGGATGAACGTGTAATTGCTTCAGGCGGCGTAGTGAGAATTGCCAACTCCTGTATCATTGAAGATGGCAAATTGGTAAAAGTGAAACTGGCAGCAGATTATTTGCCACGTATGCAGATACTGGAATACATCCGAGCATTTATCTTAGGAAGAATGGCCTGGAGTAGACTGAATGGACTGATGTTGATCTCAGGCGCATTCGGTGCTTTTGATAAAGATATCGCGATCAAGTGCGGGGGATATGATCATAATACCGTAGGTGAAGACATGGAGTTGGTGGTGCGTATGCGTCGTTATATGGAAGAACGTAACGAGAAGTACCGTGTTACTTATATTCCGGATCCTTTGTGCTGGACAGAAGCACCCAGCTCTTTTGATATTTTAGGAAGACAGCGTAACCGTTGGACCAGAGGAACCATTGAAACCTTAAGGACGCATAAGAAAATGTTCTTCAATCCAAAATATGGATTATTGGGGATGCTTAGTTATCCTTACTGGTTCTTATTTGAAATGTGTGCTCCGGTAATTGAATTTTTTGGTTTTGTGTGCTTCTTCATCTTTGCTGCTTTTGGCTTACTTGACTGGGGTTTCTTCTTTGCTTATTTCCTTTTCATAGTTTCTTTCGGATATCTATACTCTGCTTTCGCAATACTGATGGAAGTCATTACTTACCATCAATACAAACGAAGAATAGATATTCTTTTATTATTGTTAACAGCACTCACTGAACCATTTTATTTCCA
>JBDKEH010000136.1:0-5817 GCA_039795345.1 Bacteroidota bacterium | reverse complement strand
GCTGTGAATCCTTTAAAGAACAATAAAGATTCTGCAGGATATGCACTGGGTATCCGAATTCTTCAAAATTTACAAGCACAAGGACTCGATGCAGTGAATGTTGCTATGCTTCAAAAAGCGATGAATGATGTCTTACAAAAGAAGCCATTATTATTGAAAGAAGATGTTTTGGATCGTTGTATCGGAACATTTGCGAATGAAGTAAATGAGGCTAAATTGGAAAAATCTAAGAAAGCGGCGAAAGATTTCTTGACTACCAATGGGAAGCGTCAGGGTGTAGTTACATTGCCGAGTGGGTTACAGTATGAGATCCTGAAAGATAATCCCGGTGGAGCAAAGCCTACAGCAAGTGATCAAGTGAAATGTCATTACCATGGTACACTTATTGATGGAACCATCTTTGATAGCTCAGTAGACAGAGGCGAACCGATTGTATTTTCAGTAGGGGGTGTAATAAGAGGATGGCAGGAAGCACTACAATTAATGACCGTAGGAAGTAAATGGAAATTATATATCCCATCTGAACTTGCTTATGGCGATCAGCAGGCGGGACCAAAGATTGGACCGGGTTCTACTTTGATTTTTGAAGTAGAATTGTTATCCATCGAAAAATAACTTGACGAATTCTTACAAAGGCTCTTTATCATGGATGGTAAAGAGCTTTTGTATTCTATTAACTTTCATTAACCTTTCCCTAAAGTTCATTAACTGCATTTGGGAGAATGGTCTTCTACTTTTGGAACATTAAAACCAGAAGTAAATGCTTAGATACATTACTACCTTACTCGTTCTTTTCACATTACCTATCCTGACTTCAGCTCAACAACCCGCAGCTGTTAAGGGAAATGTATTTGATACAGCGGCCAAACGTGGGTTGGCATATGCAACCATCTCAATTGTCAATGCAAAAGATTCAACCCTAGTAACTTTTACCCGTGCAGATTCTACAGGTAAATTCAGTTTTAAATCACTTGAAAAAGGAAATTATCTTCTCTCGGCTTCCTATGTAGGATATATACCTGTATGGAAAAATATTGAGGTAAAAACCGGACAAGAGTTAGACATGGGGCAGATCATTATGACCGACCTCTTACATGGTGGTGATGTTACGGTAACTGCCAGACGCGCACCTGTTACCATTAATAACGATACGATTGAATTCAATACTGAGAATTTCAAAACACAACCCAACGCTGTTGTGGAAGATCTTTTAAAACGTTTGCCCGGAGTAACGGTAGATAATGATGGAACGATTCGTGTGAATGGACAAAGAGTCAATCGCGTATTAGTAAACGGGAAGGAGTTTTTTACAGGAGATCCAAAGATTGCTACCCAAAACCTAGATGCGGATGCGGTTGATAAGGTACAGGTGTTTGATAAAAAGAGTGACCGAGCAGAGTTTACCGGAATTGATGATGGGAACTCAGAAAAAGCCATCAACCTGAAATTAAAGAAGGATCGCAATAAGTCTACTTTTGGAAGAATAGCAGCAGGAGCAGGAGGTGATGATGGACGATACGATGCACAAACAAATGTGAATCGATTCAATGGTGATCAACAACTGTCTTTATTAGGAATGGGTAATAATACCAATCGCCAAGGCTTTACTTTGAATGATATCATGAACTTTACGGGTGATCTGGCAAGAGGAATGCGCAATGGTGGAGGAGTGAATATTTCAATTGGTGGTGGAGCTTCTGATAATGGACTACCTGTTACAGGATTGGGCCAAAATCAGCAAGGCGTTGCTACAACTTATGCCGGCGGAGTGAACTATAATGATACCTGGAATAAAAAATCCAATGTAAATACCAGTGGTATGTTCAGTGATATTGATCTACTCACAGATCGTGTTACCAACAGACAAAACTTGTTACCAGGAAATAATTTTGATTATAAAAGTAATAGTAGCTCAGCCAGAAAAGTACAACAACAAAGATGGAATGGTGCTATTGATCATAAGTTCGACACAATGATCTCTTTGAAGATCACTCCACAAGTGTCCGCACAACAAAATAATACCAATAGTTACAGCAGCTATACTTCTACCAATGCCAATGGACAAAAGATCAATGATGGTTTTAGTGATAGTAAAACACGCTCAGAAGCCTTGAATCTGTCTGCCAACGCATTGTACCGACAGCGCTTGAAGAAAAAGGGTAGAACCTTGTCCGGTAACTTCAGTGTGAATTATAATGACAGTAAGCAAACCGGAGATCTTTATACCAGAAATACATTTTATGCAGCCGGAGTAGCATTGCGTGATTCTATTACCAATCAAAAGAATAGTCGTAATGCGATCACCAGAAACTTCGGTGCGATGGTTACTTATACAGAACCCATCGGTAGAAGATCTTTATTGGAGATCACTTCTTTCTATAATACCAATAGCGGGCAAAGCGATCGAAAGACTTTTGACTTTGATGGTAATTCCGGTAAATATGATCGATATAACACCATTTTAAGTAATGATTTTACCAGTAGCTATAATTATGGTGGAGGTACTTTCAATTTTAGATCCAACATGAACAAGTTGGCACTTACCATTGGGTCTTCTTTCCAAGCGGCTACTTTAAGAAGCACCAATAATACCAATGGAAATGTAATCGAACAACGATTCTCAGATGTCTTGCCAAGCATGAATATTCAATATCGTATGACATCAACAAAGACACTGTCTCTGAATATGACAACATCAACCAATCAGCCTTCTACAGCACAATTACAACCTGTAGCGGATGTGAGTGATCCGTTGAATACTTATACCGGTAATCCAAATTTGAAACGCAGTTACGTACAGTCTATTAATCTGAATTTCTTTTCAACCAATATCTATACACAAAGAAATTTATTCGCTTTCATCTCTGCTACAAAAACAGATAATGCTATTGTGAACTCTGACGTGATACAACCCAACGGTGCTAGGGTTTCAATGCCGGTGAATGCAGATGGGCAGTACTTTATCTTTGGTAATATCAGTGCCGGATTCCCTTTAAAGAAACTGAAATCAAGAATTGATATTGGTATAGGAACCAATTATCAAAGAAATATTGCTTTCCTAAATGGACAACGAAACAATATCTCAAATACAGGTATAGGGCCATCGTTGAATTATAGTTTCAATAAAGATGGGTTGATGGATATCACTGCGAGTGCCAGATTGAATATTAGTAAAGCTACCTATTCACTACAGCCCATGCTGAATACCAATTTCCTTCAGCAGACCTATAATTTCGAAATGAATAATTATCTGCCATTGGGATTGATAATGAATAACAGCTTTAACTATGTAGTGAATACAGGCCGTGCAGATGGATTCAACACTAGAGTGCCTTATTGGAATGCCTCATTGGCAAAGAGCTTTATGAAAAATAAAAGAGGCGAATTAAAATTGACCGTGTATGATATGTTGAATAAAAATGTAGGCATTAATCGTACAGCCAATCAAAACTATATTGAAGATACAAGGTACAATGTACTGCAACGCTACTTCTTAGTAAGCTTTACATATCGCTTAAATAAAGCTGCTACAACAGGAGGTGCTAGGGTTATTACCAGAACTTTCTAATTCATTCTTTCTTTTCTCATATTTATCAGTCTCCCCTCCTGTCTAGGAGGGGATTTTTTGCTTCTTATCAAGTAATTAACATGGTGTACCCAGACTCTAATACGCGCCTCTCAATTGAACCAAGTTTAAGTATTATATGCCATTACTATACTTGATAAGACCAGCCATGTTTAAAAAGAATTCACCGGGATGTTCACTGCATTATCATCTACTTTCTATCATTTAATTTGGAATGAGAGGTCAATAAAAAAGGCCATATCAATCGATATGGCCTTTTTTATTCAGTTAAACTAAGTTGATTAACCCCCTATTCTGATACCACCATTTTGCATTTGTTGTTGCATCAGATCTGCTCTCATTTTGTTGAATTCAGCAGCTGTAACTGTTTTTCCTTTTTTAGGCTCTTTCAGTTGTTTTTGATCTACTTCTTTTTTAAACTCTAAAGCCGTGTAAACAGTAGCACCATTATCACTATCCAATTGAAGGATTACACCTGGTAATTGACCATGATTTTCAGGGCCAACAGGGCTGGCAATATCTTGCGCATACCAAGCAACCAATTCAATTTCACGAAGTTTAGGTTGTGCAGTATCACGAGTGATATTTGCACCTGGACCACCAAAAGACATAGTTCTTACCTGTGCTGGAGGTAGGGTTATTTTTCTGGTAGCTTTTAAACAGGTATAACCAAGTATCTTCTTGGTTTCATTGGTAAGTTTCCATGGTTGCTGTGTGATTGAGTCAACTACCAAATAACTTTTACCTGCCAGTTCAGAGGCAAGGATTGATTTGGATTGCGTAAAATTCTTATACAGATCTCCACCATCACTTCCGCCTGATACATTGAATGACATACGAACACCGCCACCACCACCGGCTCCGGCGCCACCCGCAAATGGATCTGGTGCATCATTCTCAGGAATCAATCTGTATACAGAAATACTGTCGCTGAAGATCAATAAATGCTTAGAGATTCGGAACTCCGGCATCATTGCACGCATCTGTTCACTGGTGAAGATGCGATGATTGTTGATCTTTCGTTCATACACAATAGTGCCCTCTTTGATCTGGGCTTGTAAAGCACTGATACCCATTACTGCGGATATCACAAAAAATACTTTCTTCATGAAGGTTACGATTTACTTTTTAATAATAAAATATAAGATTTTGTAAATGTTTAAATTCCTCCAAAGCTAATCCCAGCCTTTGTTAAGCATTCTTGCTCAAAGGTTAATTTAGGTTAATGAAATGCTTTTAGAGGGAAATGAACCCTTTACCTTTGTTCTTCAGTATAACAACATGAAAAAAGTACAGCTCACCCTTTTATTAATGATCGCTACCATCCTGCTATTGGCTGCGTTTGAAGGGTATTGGTTGCATAAGCTGTACAAAGACGAATATGCAGGGTTGCGTAAAGAAGTTGATGTGAGCTTTAGAGAAACCATGAACAAACTTCAATTAGGGAGATTTGAAAAAGATACAGCTTTAGTTGGAGAAGTATTTACGACTACGGTCTCTTCAAAAAAAGGAGCTGCCATTTTTCAACCTGCCAAGAAAAATACACAGCCTTCTACATTCGTCTATCGTAATATCAGTCCATCTGATGTATTGAAAAAGATACCTGTTGATTCTATACAATCGGTTACCATTCATAATGGTGCAGCTTCCGGTTTTAGTTTTAAAGGCGCTCCTAATCCGGCATTGATTGAACTGATCATGAAGCAATCACAAAATGCCATTGACTCTGCACGTAGAATTGTGATTAGAGTGGATAGTACCTTTCAACAAGATATGGGCGAAAGATCATTCGCCAGAAAAAAAGGGTATACCATCAGTATTAGAGCTAATGATACAGCAGGTTTAAAAATGTCAGGAGATAGTATGACAAAGCTATCTGATCAGGCCTTTGCCATGCCGATGATACGTGCAGCAAAAACATTGGAAGAGCGGATGAGAAGAACAGATAGTATTCGTTTTATTAAAGAGGTACCTCGTCGTATCGATACACTCATACAAGTGGAGGCACCAATGCAGAAACCTGTCAATTCACCTATCATTCGATTTCTTTCCAGTAATAAAACTATTAATGACTCTATACCGGTAAGACTGGTAGATTCTGCTTATCGTGTTGAGTTGAACAAAACCAATAAGAAACTAAAATTCTCGATACTCTTTGAATCCTATAAAGACAGTATCCAGAAAATGTGGACTATGAAGCGTGATAGCACAGATGCGGTTGTGACCGATAA
>JBDKEH010000114.1:0-36285 GCA_039795345.1 Bacteroidota bacterium | reverse complement strand
AACAACAATTGTTTAAAGTAACGATCGACAACATCACGATCGAAGTTCCTGCAGGAACAACGATTCTGAATGCTGCACGTAAGATTGGTGGTGATGTAGCACCTCCGGCTATGTGTTATTACAGCAAGCTGGAAGGTAGTGGTGGTAAGTGTCGTACTTGTTTGGTGGAAGTTAGTAAGGGCTCTGAGAAAGACCCAAGACCCATGCCCAAACTGGTGGCATCTTGTCGTACCACAGTAATGGATGGTATGGAAGTGAAAAATATCACCAGTGAAAAAGTATTGGATGCAAGAGCCGGTGTGGTTGAGTTCCTTTTACTGAATCACCCACTTGATTGTCCTATTTGTGATCAGGCAGGTGAATGTCATCTCCAAGATCTCAGTTATGAGCATGGTAAAGAAGGCACACGTTACGAATTCCAAAGAAGAACATTTAAGAAACATGATATAGGTCCATACATTCAGTTGCACATGACGCGTTGCATTCTCTGCTACCGTTGTGTATTCACGGCTGATCAGCTTACCAAAAAACGTGAGCATGGTGTACTGGATCGTGGAGATCATGCTGAGATCGCTACATTCATTGAGAAGAGTCTAGAGAATGATTTTATTGGTAATGTGATCGATGTTTGCCCGGTTGGAGCACTCACTGATAAAACATTCCGATTTAAAAATCGTGTATGGTTCCTGAAACCGATGGATGCTCATCGCGATTGTCCTACTTGTAGCGGTCGCGTTACACTTTGGAATAGAGGTGATGAAGTATTTCGTGTTACTGCAAGAAAAGATGAATGGGGTGAAGTAGAAGATACGCCTGATGGTAAACCAGGTTGGATATGCAATACCTGTCGCTTTGAAAAGAAAAAAACAAGTGATTGGGTAATTGAAGGTCCTCGTCTCATCAATAGACACTCAGTGATTTCTCAAGGTCATTATGCCGGTAAAGTGGGTACTCATCAACCTACAGAAACTTTTGAAGCAGTGAATGACGGGCGCAAACCTAAATTATTGATGGATATTCATTCAGTAAGTGAAGTGAATAAACCGGAAGTAAAATTGAGTCTGATCGATGGACCGGCTCATTCTAAAGTATTTAATCAGAACAAAGACTAATTGAATTCTATATCATGACACTACTTGCTTTTGATTGGGCATTATTGATAGAAAAACTAGTACTGATCGCAGTCATTGTGTTTGGTAGTTTGGGCATTGCCTTGTACACCACTTTTGCTGAAAGAAAAGTAGCAGCAGTATTACAAGACAGACCGGGTCCTAACCGTGCAGGTCCATTTGGATTGTTCCAACCTTTTGCTGACGGTTTGAAGCTCATCATGAAAGAAGAGATCATTCCCAATACATCAAACAAAGTACTTTTTATTTTAGGCCCTGGTTTGGCTATGACCGCAGCATTGATGACCTGTGCTGTTATTCCTTGGAGCAGTCATGTTGAATTGTTTGACAGAAAAATTGAATTGCAGATCGCTGATATCAATATCGGAATCTTGTACGTATTCGGGGTAGTAAGCATGGGTGTTTATGGTATTATGATCGGAGGCTGGGCATCGAATAATAAATTCTCTTTGATGGCAGCTTTACGTGGAGCTTCTCAGGCCATCAGTTATGAATTGGCGATGGGACTTTCATTGATCGCGGTATTAATGTTATCAGGATCATTGAGTTTGAAAAGTATTGTAGGAGAACAAATGGCAGATGGTAGTCTTTGGAATATTGCATACCAGCCGCTGGGCTTCTTTATATTCTTTATCTGTGCACTGGCTGAATGTAATCGTACACCTTTCGATTTACCTGAAGCAGAAAATGAATTAAACTTTGGATATCATCAGGAATATTCATCCATGAAGTTGGGCTTTTATCTGTTCGCTGAATATGTGAATATGATTATGAGTAGTGCAGTAATGGCTTGTTTGTATTTTGGAGGGTATGATATTCCATTCTTGGATGAATCAACATTGGCTCCCAATATTGCAGCATTGCTAGGAGTAGGAGCATTGCTAACTAAGATCGTGATCTTTATTTTCATATTCATGTGGATTCGTTGGACCATCCCACGTTTCCGTTATGATCAACTGATGAACCTTGGTTGGAAAACCATGATTCCATTGGCACTAGCAAATATGCTGATCACAGGAGCGTTGATTTTGTGGAAGGCGGGGGCATGATGTGAATTGTGAATGGTGAATAGTCAATGATTGTATATTGACAATTCACCATTCACAATTCACATGATAAACTTGGCATCAATAGGTTAGAAAAATATTTTTGCAAACATTAAACATCCCTCAGGGATAGAACATATGCAGGCATTAACAAACAGAGGACAAGAAGTGAGTCGGAAGCCAATGAGCTTCATGGAGCGACTGTATATACCGGCAATTCTGAAGGGTATGGCGATCACATTCAGTCATATCTTCAAGAAGCAACCTACCATTCGTTATCCGGAACAAAAACGTCCGTTCAGTCCTGTATTCAGAGGATTACACGTTTTGAACCGTGATGAAGAAGGTCGTGAGCGTTGTACTGCATGTGGATTATGTGCTGTTGCTTGTCCGGCAGAAGCCATCACTATGGAAGCCGCTGAGAGGCTGCCAAATGAAGAGCATCTGTATCGCGAAGAAAAATACGCAGCCAAATATGAGATCAATATGTTGCGTTGCATTTTCTGTGGTTTATGTGAGGAGGCTTGTCCGAAAGATGCCATTTACCTGAGTGAAACATTTGCTCCGGCCAATTATACCAGAAAAGGATTTGTTTACGGAAAAGAAGAATTGTTGATACCCAATCCTAAAACAGATGCTGAAGCATATGCTAAGGCTAAGGGATTGTAATGAAGGATAATCAGTTGCTTAGTTGCAACTTATTATAAATACCTAATTAAAACACCAATGAGTATAACACAGATAATGTTTTTCTTTTTGTCGGCACTGGCTGTCTTTTCTGCTATCATGGTACTGGTAAGCCGAAATCCGGTACACAGTGTATTGTGGCTGATCGCGGTGTTTTTCGCAATCTCAGGTCATTATGTTTTACTCAATGCACAATTCTTAGCTATTGTTAATCTGATCGTGTATGCCGGTGCTATCATGGTACTCTTCCTATTTGTGATCATGCTGATGAACCTGAATAAAGAGTCTGAACCCAATAAACATATTTGGATGAAACTCGCTGGAGCAATTTCCGGCGGATGTTTTTTAATGGTAATGGTATCACTCGTGCGTCAGGCTGCAGATTTCCAAGGTAAAGAAGCTCTGGTAGGAACCGGAGATATTGGATTGATCAAAAATCTGGGTAAAGCCCTGTTCAGTAATTATGTAGTACCCTTCGAAATCAGCAGCGTTTTGTTTTTGAGTGCAATGGTGGGTGCCGTGGTGATAGGGAAGAAAGAGTAGAGAATTTTAGTCCATGGTCCATAGTCCATGGTATGAATAAAAAACATCTCCATGGACTATGGACCATGGACCATAAGCTAAAAGTTATGCCAATACAATACTATATCTATTTAAGTCTCGCATTATTTAGCATTGGGATCATTGGGGTGTTGACACGCCGTAATGCAATCATTGTTTTCATGTGCATTGAGTTGATGCTGAACGCGGTGAATTTATTGCTGGTTGCTTTTTCTAAAATGCATCACGGTACAGCATTGGCGACGGATGCTGCAACAACAGCAGGTATTGACGGACAACTATTCGTATTCTTCATTATGGTAGTGGCTGCCGCAGAAGTAAGTGTAGGATTGGCCATTATTGTAATGATGTATCGTAACATACATTCAGTAGATATTAATTTCCTCAATCGTTTGAAAAATTAATAACCACTGATTTAAGAAAGAACTGATTCATGATCATACTTCTTCGTGAAGTGTAAAAGTCCCGGAAGGGAGCAAGGCTATGAGTAAACTTGTTTATTTGGTACCATTATTTCCACTGATCGGATTTCTGATCAATGGACTGGGAAGAAAGTCACTGTCAAAATCAATGATCAGTGTCATTGGTTGCGGTGTGATGCTCGCTTCTTTTGTTGTGAGTCTGCTGGTGTTTTTTGATGTTAAAGCAAATGGAGCAACAACCGTTGAACTGTTTTCTTTTATTCGAGCAGCTGATTTCCAAATTCCATTTGCCTTTCAGGTAGATCAATTATCCTCTTTATTCTTATTGATCATTACAGGTATTGGTTTCTTGATCCATCTCTATTCTGCAGCCTATATGCACGAAGAAGAGGAACAACATTTCGGAAGATATTTTGCATATCTCAACCTGTTCGTTTTCTCCATGTTACTGCTGGTACTGGGTGCTAACTATGTGATCATGTTCATTGGTTGGGAAGGTGTGGGTCTTTGTTCTTATTTATTGATCGGATATTGGTTTAAAAATGATCAATATAATTATGCGGCTAAGAAAGCTTTCGTTATGAACCGTATTGGTGATCTTGGCTTCTTATTGGCTGTATTCTGGTTATTATTCAAGTTGGGTACAGTTACTTATGGAGATGTATTCTCTCGAGTATCAGAACTTTCTTCTTTTGATATTACTGCTATCACGATCTTATTATTTGTTGGTGCTATGGGTAAGAGTGCACAGATACCTTTGTACACATGGCTTCCTGATGCAATGGCGGGTCCCACACCGGTATCTGCATTGATCCATGCTGCTACAATGGTTACTGCAGGTATTTACATGATTGCACGTAGCAATATTCTTTATACAATGTCAGAGGTATCTCAAACCTTGGTAGCTATTGTTGGTTTGGCTACTGCGATTTTTGCTGCTACCATCGCATTGAAACAAAATGACATTAAAAAAGTACTGGCTTATTCAACAGTAAGTCAATTAGGTTATATGTTTTTAGGCTTAGGTGTAGGTGCCTATACCGGTGCTGTATTTCATGTAATGACACACGCTTTCTTCAAAGCATTGTTATTCTTAGGTGCAGGATCTGTGATACATGCTATGCATCATGAGCAAGATATTCGAAGAATGGGTGGATTGAAAAAGCATATGCCGATCACCCATATCACATTTTTATTGGCATGTTTAGCCATTGCAGGTATTCCCCCATTCTCAGGCTTCTTTTCTAAGGATGAGATTTTGATGGCTGCCTATAGCGCAAACCCTCTTTATTATTATATCGGATTGGGCGGCGCGTTGATGACTGCTTTTTATATGTTCCGTTTATATAGTCTCACTTTCCTCGGATCATTTAGAGGCACACACGAACAAGAACATCACTTGCACGAGAGTCCATCACCCATGACGATTCCTTTGATCGTATTGGCTGTATTATCGGTGGTTGGAGGTTTTGTAGGAATCCCTGAAGTATTCGCATCAGATGCACATAGTCTTGAACATTTCCTAGCTCCGATATTCGCTGAATCAAATAAATTGGCGCATGCACATCATCTTACCCATTCACAAGAATATATCATGATGGGTATTTCAACTGCATTGATCATTGGAGTGATCTTATTTGCAGTGACCAAGTTCAAAAAAGCAGCTGGTGTGAATGATGAAAATACAGGAGTAGCTAAGGTATTGGAGAATAAATGGTATGTTGATGAATTGTATGATACCATTATTGTAAAACCATTACACCTGTTATCCGTGTTCTTTAAAAATATTCTTGAAAAGAATGTCATTGATGGAGTGGTGAATGGTGTTGGTAAACTGGTAGGTTATGGATCAAGACAATTGAGGTTATTGCAAAGTGGACAAGTTGGTAACTATATTCTCGTGATGGTTATGGTGATGGTGATTTTTGTACTGATATGGTTCAATGATCTTACCATCATGAATTTTTTGAAAAAACTGTTTTAACCGCTTTAAGCGATAAAGAAAATATATGATCCCAGTTCTATTGATATTGCTTCCCTTGCTTACCGGCATCATTTCATTCTTCATCAAAGAAGAGAATGCTGCAAAAGGTTGGGGATTATTGTCTGCTGTTCTTACACTGACCGTAGCGGTGGCAGGTGTTTATTTTTATCCGGCCGCTCAATTATCATTCGACAGTGCATGGTTACCTTCTTTGGGTAGTCGATTCACCATGTCTATGGATGGCATGTCTAAAATGTTGGTATTATTAACCGCCATTTCTTTCCCGTTGATTTTTCTGGCTACTTATAAAAATCAATATAAGAATACAGGTTCTTTCTATGCGTTGATGTTACTGACACAAGCAGGGTTGATGGGAGTATTTGTTGCCAATGACGCTTTATTATTTTACTTCTTCTGGGAGCTTGCATTGATACCGGTATACTTTCTCTGCTCTTTGTGGGGAGGTGAAAAAAGAATCGCAGTTACATTTAAATTTTTCATTTATACATTCATTGGATCATTGATGATGTTGGCTGGAATACTTTATATGTATTTTCAAACAGCAGATCATTCCTTTGCATGGCAGTCTTTTTATAGTGTACAATTAGCACCTGAAAAACAGTCATTTGTATTCTGGCTATTTTTCATCGCATTCGCTATAAAAATGCCCATCTTCCCCTTCCATACCTGGCAGCCTGACGCATACGAACAATCGCCTACTGCTACAACCATGGTGCTGAGTGGGATCATGGTGAAGATGGGAATATTTGCAGTGATCAAATGGTTATTACCATTCTTCCCTGCTGCATCTGAGCAATTTGCACAATGGATCATTTTATTTTCAGTGATTGGAATGCTCTATGCCTCTTTGATTGCTATCAGACAAGATGATGTTAAGCGATTGATAGCCTATTCATCTATCGCACATATTGGATTGATGAGTGCAACACTTTTCACAGGCAGCAGAGTAGGTCTGGAAGGAGTGATGATACAAATGTTCAATCACGGTATCAATGTGATCGGACTTTGGATCGTAGCAGATGCTATCGAACAACAATTGGGCACAAGAAAATTCAGTGAGTTGGGTGGACTGGCGCAAAAAGCTCCATCACTCGCTATATTATTAGTGATAATGGCATTCGCTAATATAGCTTTGCCATTGACCAATGCATTCATTGGTGAGTTCTTAATGTTCAATGGATTGTTTCATTACAATATTTGGATCACGGCAGTAGCCGGTATCAGTATTATTTTGGCAGCAGTGTATACTTTGAATATGGTGCAGAAAGTATTTTATGGAAATACAACAGCTGTTACTTCTAATGCAACAGATATTTCAGGTAATATCAAAATCGCACTGGTGATATTGGTAATACTCGTGATCGCGTTGGGAGTATATCCTCAGCCTATGATTGATCTTACAAAAGATACGGTAGGAGCAACCATGGCAGGGAAATAATGGATCATTGATATTTATAATTATTTGATTAATCACAATAAAGTAAAGATGTGAAAGCATCTTTACCCAAAATTCCCGCAGGGGATTTGGAACTATGAACGCAATAATATTATCAGCATTACTGGGAGTTGTCATGATGTTTAGTGGCATCCTGACAAATAACAAATCTGTATTGAAATACATCGCAGCAATTGGATTATTGTTGTTGATCGCTTTTAATGTGATGGATACTTATGCGATCTTCAAATTTGAGATCAATACACGTGGGTTATTAAGTTTTGAGAAATTCGGTTTGTATTTCAATACACTTGCATTTTCTGCCACCTTTATTTATGTATTGCTCAGTGGCTCTGATATTGAAAAAGCGGGCATCAACGTAGCTGAATATTTTGCACTGATTTTCTTTGTTTTATGTGGACTAAGTATCCTTTCAGGATTCAATGGCATGCTCATGCTGTTTCTGGGGATTGAAATTCTTTCTATACCTCTTTATATTCTTACCGGTTCAGATAAAAGAAACTTGAAAAGCAATGAAGCAGCCTTAAAATATTTCCTGATGGGCTCTTTCACTACCGGTATCATGTTGATGGGAATTGCTTTCTTCTATGGCGCAACAGGATCCTTTACTCTGAATGCATTACCCATTGTGCCAAGTACGGGAATGATCAATCCGTCTTTCCTTCATGTTGGAGGCCTGATACTTTTGTTTGTTGCTATGTCATTTAAAGTTTCAGCTGCTCCATTCCACTTCTGGACACCGGATGTGTATGATGGTGCTCCAAGTGTATTCACTTCTTTTATGGCTACCATCGTAAAGGCAGCCGGATTTGTTGCTTTCATCCGATTATTCCAAAATCAAGCGGATGCATTAGGCCCAACTTGGAAGATCATACTTTCAATAGTTATCATACTTACATTATTGGTTGGAAATATCACAGCGGTGTTTCAACAAAGTGTTAAAAGAATGCTGGCTTACTCAAGCATTGCCCAAGCAGGTTTTATGTTGTTTGCATTGTTCAGTAGTAATGATCTGGCCAAAGAAGGTATTCTTTTATACAGTGTCGCTTACAGTCTGGCTACCATTGGCATTTTTGCTGTACTCATCAAAATGAATGATTACACTTTCGATGGTTTTAATGGCTTAGCGAAAACCAATCCTGTACTAGCTTTTACAACCACTATATTTCTTTTATCTCTGGCAGGTATACCATTAACAGCAGGTTTCTTTGCTAAGTACTATATGCTGGCTTCTATGATCAAAGAAGGAGGCTCACTTTGGTTGGTCATCGTAGCACTTTTCTTCGCCGCAGTGAGCGTATACTATTATTTCAGAGTCATTCAGGCAATGTATTTCAGAGATGGGGAAGCTGCTACAGCTCCTATATCAGGAGGGTTCAAGATAACCGTAGTATTGCTGGCAGCGCTTGTGATACTATTGGGTATTTTCCCATCCATTATTCTGAATGGGTTCTATTTCTAACCGTTCTTCACTTTTTTTACAGGTAAAACCCTGCATAGTCATTTCTCAGCTATCTTTATAGGAAGATAGTTACAGTATGAAGGGTATGACCATTTTCGATTCTTTATCATTGGCCTGGCGAACAGTTCGTAGTAATAAGTTGCGTACAGGTATTACTGTAGCAATTATTGCTTTTGGTATCATGGCGCTTATTGGTATTATTACCGCTATTGAAGCCATGAATCAAAGTTTGAAGGAAAGCTTTTCTTCTATGGGAGCTAATGCATTCAATATTCGCTTCAAAGATTCGCGAGTAAGATTTGGTGGGAATAACTCTGATGTCAAAAAAACCACCAGAGGACGGAAAGAAAAAAAGTCAAATCTCGATAAACCTATCCAAAAAGAAGAAGCGGAGTACTTCAAACAAAATTTCAATTTCCCTTCTGCTAAAGTCAGTATCTACAGAAGAGGTCCGGGTGGACAAGAAGTCAATTACAAAGACAAAAAGACCAATCCCCAAATTGTTGTATGGGGTGGGGATGAAAATTATTTACAAGTTACCGGCTATGCGATTGAAATGGGACGTAATCTGAATGATCTCGATCAGCAGAGCGGGCGAAACGTTTGTTTGATAGGTAGCAATGTAGCGAAGACTCTATTTGGTGACAGGCCGGATAAATCTATAGACAAAATTGTAAGGATAGGAGGGCTACCTTATCGAGTGATCGGTTTATTGAAAAGTAAGGGGTCTAGTGCAATGTTAAGACAAGATGATGTTGTAGTGACAACTTATAATAACGTCCGTAATTTCCAGAATGCCAGTAGATCTTATTTAATAGGAGTGATGGTCAGCAATGTGAATGAATTAGAACCATCTACCGGAGTGGCTACTTCTGTTTTTAGATCTGTAAGAAGATTGAAACCTTTGGATGAAGATAATTTCGTGATCGAGAAGAGTGATAAGTTTGCTGAAATGTTCATCAGTTTTTTAAGTAGTATCACAGGCTCGGCCGGAGCTATCGGTTTGATCACACTTATTGGCGCTGCTATTGGTTTGATGAATATCATGTTAGTGGCTGTAAACGAACGAACGAAAGAAGTTGGATTGATCAAAGCCATTGGGGGTAAGAGCAAAAATGTACGTCAACAGTTTTTGTTTGAAAGCATGATCATCAGTTTATTAGGCGCAATTTTTGGCATCATCTTAGGCGTGTTGGTTGGTAATGTCTTTGGTCTGATCTTAAAGACAGGTTTCGTTGTTCCCTGGGCATGGGTGATTGTAGGTGTGGTCATCTGTTCAGTTGTTGGACTTATCGCAGGGATTTATCCGGCGATGAAAGCTGCTAGATTGAACCCTATTGTAGCGTTGCGCTATGAATAGAAAATCACTTCGCGTTATTTTTTGAAAAGATCTTCAGTTGCTCGTTGATGTAGTAGCGAATATCTTCTTCACTGGTATGTTTTCTTAACCAATCATAGGTTGGTCGATGCTGTTGCATGAAGAGTCTCAGTTTCTCATCTTTGAAGCGAGTCAGAGA
This sequence comes from Bacteroidota bacterium, assembly GCA_039795345.1. Taxonomy (GTDB): domain Bacteria; phylum Bacteroidota; class Bacteroidia; order Chitinophagales; family Chitinophagaceae; genus Sediminibacterium. The sequence goes on along the minus strand of JBDKEH010000114.1, from coordinate 25,999 downwards.
TACTACCAATGGAGTATTAAATCGATAATTGATATAGGCTTCCTTCTCATTAGTTTCATAAAATTGAAGCGCCTTTCTTTTATTTTTCTCATGACGAGAAAAGCGATCAAGATTCAATGCAATACCTGCACCTGAATTGGCTTGGGATACGGCCGGTATGGTATAATTGACGATGTCTTGTAAAAAATCTTTTCTTCTTTCAATACTATCCAATTGGTATTGACTGAGGCCTCTGCTTGTAACAGTAACGTTGCCCAGATCTCTCACCAATGGTACTAAAACCGGGGAAAGAGTGTCTTGCAAAAGATAGCTATTGGCATACTGTAGTGTGTCAAAAAAATATCCCACAGCAGCAAAGGAAAGAATATGATTTTCAGCGGCCTGAATTGAAAATCGGCCATCGTTGCCTGTCATGGTAGTAGTATTAGTACTTATGTTTCTAACACTGGCCAGAGCAATAGGAGCATTGGTAACGCTGTCTTTTAAATATCCATAAATCAATTTTCTTTTTTGTCCAACTCCACTGAGTGAAACAAATGCCAGTATCACAACAAAAAAATAGCGCATAACCTTTTTTTATAAAGGTACTGCTAAACAAGGTAGAGGATATAAATAGCAATAAAAAAGCCGGTGATTTCACCGGCTTTTTTATTGCTATAGAATAAGATTATTTAACAATAATCACTTTTTGTAGATAGGTCTTCTTGTTGTGGAAGATCTTCAAGATGTATTGTCCGTCATTGATATTGCCCACATTCATTTGTCTGGAGAAAGCACCATTAAATCCTGGATATGATTGGTTAAAGATCCTTTGTCCGCTTGAATTCAGTAACTCAATTGAAATATCACCCTTCTCTTTGACCTCAAAGCTCAAGTTGAAAACGCCTTTATTTGGATTAGGTGATACACTAAGTTTGATCTCACGTGCAACCACTTCCGGAGGTAATGAAGTAACAGTAAATTGTATTGGTTCTGATGTTTTCTGGCAACCTAAAGCATCTATGGTAACCACTTTATAATTTCCATTAGCAATCGGTTTGAAGCTTGGGTTGGTAGCACCAGGGATACTCTCATTGTCTTTGAACCATTGTCTGGATGACCCCGGATTATTGATCACCAATGAATCTCCTTGTCTGCTCACCACCGGAACTGGTGCTGGCGATATCACTATTTCTTGTCTTAGGCTTGGACAAGAAGTACCTGTTCTAATCTTCATATCGTAGAAGAAATAATAGAAGGGATTAGGATCTCCTGTTCCATTAATATTCACACTGTTACCGGTAATTGACATCACTCCCGGAATGCTGATTGGGTAAGTAGTTCCGGAAATATTATTATTTCTAAAGATGGTTGCGCCATTCTCATTACATAATACCAGTAAGATATGATCACCGGGATCATTCACAGGTAAGTTCAAATGATAAACTGCTCCTGTATCAGCAGCAGGATTTCCATTTACCAAACCCGGAGTTGGGTTTGGATTAGTAGCGGTAACGGTTAATGTTGTTCTTGATAATGGTACATAAGAAAAACTTCCATCTGAATTCACAGTTCCAAGATTGGCAACAATAACTTCAATAGTACCCGGGTTGCCTATGTACAATCTTGCACTCTCAATAGTAATAGGAACCGTATTATTGAAGCGAACAAAATTTCCTCTAAAGTTATTATAGCCACCATCTGTATAAGCCATCTTAGTAACAGGGCCAATAGATGTTTTCATTTCACTAGCTACATAATAAGTACGATTCGCAGGAATATTGGTAGTACTTATATTACTACCTGTTGCAAATGGGGCAGTAGCTGTTGCACTGTTGAACCAGAAGTAGTTTGTATTGGATGTAGGAGACGGAACACGCAACAAAGCATTATTGTCACAAATGGTTCCGATTGGATTTGGATTGTCCCCTTTTCTTCCAATAGTAAGACTGGTTGTAAGTGTATTATTTCCGGCATTCTGATCTCCTGTAACATTAGCTGTTGCAAGAATTGTGTAAGTAGTATTCTCTGTTGTAACAAAAGGTGTTTGCAAAGTAAAGCTGGTATTGCTCAATGGCAACACAGTGCCGGGATAAGTACCGTTGATGGTGGCAACTGTTGTTGACCCATTCTTAATTTCTACTGAAATAGGAATATTGCTTTTAGGAACACTTCCATTATTACGAATATTCACAGTAAGGTATTGTTTGTTATCAGCGCAATCTGCAACAGTAGGATTCAATACTTCACTAATTGTAAAATCTGTTGATGGGTTCACTACTACCAATCTGAAATCATCAGTTTCACCTCTTGCATAACTTCCACAAGAAGTAACATCATTGGCTGTAGATGTTTCTACCATTACAACTCTTGCTCTGTAAGAGGCGCCTATAGATAAAGTACCCGGTGTAGTAAAACTACCAACAAAAACCTCATTATTTTTTAATATACCGCTGGTAGCTACTAATTCATTACCATCCGTGAAATCGCCATCATTATTGTAATCAATGAATATCTTAACGATCTTATCAGCATTGGTAGCATCAGCACTATTCACTCTTATACGGAATGGAACAGATTGAGTGGGTTCAATATTTGCAGCAATCGCTGTATTGTTTACATAAGTAGTACCGCCGGTTGCATTTGCATATCGAATCGTTTGTAAACTTACACTGTCAATACGTCCACCGGCATTTCCTGTTGGGGCTGAGCTACAATGGGCAGTACCACCGACTCCACTCACTAGTAATGAATATGCTTGTTGTCCACGAACCAATGAACCGGCACTGCCTTTATGAGTAACGGTTATCGTATAACTGTCTCCTGATACGGTGCTGTCTATGTCTATTCGCTCTACATTGTCTGTATTGTTATCACCTTTCACAGCTGCGTTAGCCGGGTTGTTTCTATCAAGTACCCATGGTCTGAATGTTCTGCTACCACTGGTGATTCTGATATCAAGATCATTGATCAATTTTTTAGCCGGATTATTCAATACGTCTACCTGCTCAACATTTCCTTTTACATCTGTCCAACAAATGGTAGCCCTCAGTGCTTGTTTACCACTGGCGATAACGGTTGTAGAAAAACTGGTAGTAGTGGCATTCAATACATTTTCAAACATTAGGTGTTCACTATTTGGGCCATTGTTACCGGCTACAGATGCAGAAATGACTGCTGCGGCTTTTTGTACATTCAATAATCCCCAGCCATTCTGATAATCTGGTCCAGGGTTGGCTCCCGCTTCTTCAGCCGTATGGATGGCTAAACCTTTAATAGTTGCAGAACGAAGAAATGCTCCACTCTTAAGTTTAGAATAATGTTCTTGTAAAAGAAATAGAGATCCGGATGCATTGGGTGCAGACATCGAAGTTCCACTTAGTGTAGAATAGCTATTAGTGCCCGTAGCATAGGTAGATAATACGTTCACGCCATCTGCAACAACATCGGGCTTGATACGTCCGTCATCTGTAGGCCCCCAACTGCTGAATGTACTCATGACAACATCCTCGGGTCTGTTATAACCACCGGGTATTCCTCTAACTGCACCTACGGTTAAAATATTTTTTGCGTTTCCATCCCAGGTGATACTTCCGTAACTATCATTACTACTGATGGTAGAAGGTCTGTTACCGGCAGCAGTCATTTGATTTTGAGCATTGAATCGGAAATAAGGTTCACCTACAGCCGGACCCGTTTCTCCTCGGTTATTACCGGACGATTTTACGATCAAATAAAATGGCGCATTGTAAGCTATGGAGTCCAACTCTTGAGCATCAGTACTATAATATCCAAATTTGTAGTCTTCATCCTCATTAGGTCTGCCATAAAACTCCCAGCGGTTTTGTGCGGAGTTGAAATTCCAACCCGAGATAATAGAGTAGGAATGGTTCGATACCAATAAACCTGAAGCTTCCGATGCTATTTCAGAATTATCATTATTAAAATCATAAGCGATCATATTTTGAATACCAAATGCCATTCCCTTAGCACTAGGATTCAATCCTGTAGCGATCATTGTTCCGGCTACGTGTGTAGCATGGTTATCAGTATTTGATGGATTATCTTTTTGAGTAATCCTCCCTGTAAGTTCCACATGACTAGAAAAAACATTACCACCATCCCAAATGGCTAATTTATTTCTCATGTTGGCCGAGCTACCCGATAGATTCAATCCTGTTGCACCACCGGGCCATAATTGATTGGTACGGGTAGTAGCAGCTGCTATGCTATTGTTATGTGTGATATAATACTTTGGAAAATTAAAAGCATCCACACCCACCAGTGTACCACGAGCGCCGTTTCGTCCATTGATGATCAATGGCCAGTTTCGTTGCTTTGCCAATGATAATGCTTTTGTATACTCACTTCTCTCTCTTAGTCTGATACCCTGGGCAGCAATATCCAAAGCCTGAGCGTTGGTAGAAAGTTGCGCATCGGCAACATTTACCAAGGCTATTGCAGTGACAAAAAGGGGTAAAATTCTTCTCAGCATAATATAGTTTAGTTTAACTTCATTGTAACTCAGGGCTTGTCCCGGGGATTATTACTAAATTAGATACTTTCATCATTCAAAGTGAAGCATGAGGCATAATCTTTTTATAGTCATTTTGGCCATTTTAACATTTTTTGCCTGCAAGACAGGCAAGAAGGCGCAAACCAGTCAGATAACCCAAGGTATTTCGGGTATTATTACTGAGCTGAAAGGCAACCAAATGCCTATGAAAGGCGCACCGGAAAACAAACCCAGACCCATATCAGCAACCCTTTTGGTGTATGAACCCACCCATATTTCACAGGTTCAAAGGGTTGAAACTTCAGCTTTATATACGGCAATTAACACACGAAAGGTTGCTTCTGTTCTATCAGACAGCACGGGAGCTTTCAGTGTTGCGTTGCCTCCGGGTACTTATTCATTGTTTGTGCAACAAGGAAAGTTCTTTTTTGCTAATTCCTTCGACAGCAAGAACAATATCCAATTGGTGACAGTAGAGGCCAATAAAGTGACGCCATTCAATATCACGATCAATTCAGGGGCTACGTATTGATTTCTAAGACTATCTTTGCCTCCCGCATTACGCTTATCAGGTAATCGGATTGATGGTGTTATGAATTTGAATGTGTTGCTGGAGCAGTATCAGAATAACCCCCGCCTTTTTCAGTTGGCGGACAAGCTTTCTTTTGCCCAACCCCAAAAAATCTTTTTAAAAAACTTACAGGGAAGCAGTGCTGAATTTGTGGTGAGCTCGGTTTTCAATCATGCCAACACAGCTGATTTGAATCATATAGTAGTATTGAATGATGCTGAAGAAGCTGCATACTTTCATAATACTTTAGAAAATCTTACCCAAGCACTGGATCTTTTTTATTTTCCTTCTTCATTTAAAAATCGAAAGAACTTCCGCATACTTAACAGCTCTCATGTTATGCTTCGTACAGAAGCACTTACAAAACTAGCTGCAGGTGGGAACAAAAAAATACTGGTCACTTATCCGGAAGCCATTTTTGAAAAAGTGGTACTTCCCAAAACACTCAGCAGTAATATCATTACCATCAAAACCAATGATACCATTCAGCCTGAAAGTTTGATGGAACTCTTTGTCATGTATGGTTTTGAAAGAACGGACTTTGTATATGAACCCGGACAATTTGCAGTGCGTGGTGGTATTTTAGATATTTATTCGTTTGGAAATGAAAAGCCTTATCGTGTTGAATTATTTGGAAATGAGGTTGATAGCATTCGCATCTTCGATCCCGAAACACAGTTGAGTGAAAGGAAATTATTACAGGTTAATATTATTCCCAATGTTGAAACACAATTCAGTACGGAAGAAAAAGTATCTCTCTTTGATTTTTTAAATGAGAATACTATTGTATGGCTGAAAGATTGGGATGTGATCGCCGAAAAAGTTCAACAGCAGTATGATGAGATGGAAGGGTTTATGCAACTGCTGAAAGAAGGATATCAAATGAAAGCCAATGAGGAGGAAGAAGATATCCGTGTGTTGAAAGAAGTATCTGCTGAAGATTTTGTTCCACTCACCGTCATCAGTGAGCAATTAGAGAAAAGACATATTGTTGAGTTTGGCTATAAACCCCAACTGGCGACAACTGAGATTGAATTTGTAACAAGACCGCAACCTGCATTCAACAGACAGTTTGATCTCCTGATCAAAGACCTTACTGCGCACGAATCAGCGAGGTATAGTATTTATATTTTCGCTGAACAGGTGAAGCAGTTGGAAAGATTGAACAGCATTTTTGCAGATCTAAAAACTGAGATTCAGTTTGTACCCGTTCCCTGTAGTATTCATGAAGGCTTTATTGATGAAGATCTGAAAGTTGTTTGTTATACCGATCATCAGATCTTCCAGCGTTATCACAAATACAAGGTCAAACAAGCGTATAATAAAAATAAAGCCCTTACACTTAAAACACTGCGCGATCTTCAGCCAGGGGATTATGTTACACATATTGATCATGGTGTGGGTACCTATAGTGGTCTCCAAAAATTAGAAGTGAATGGAAAGTTACAGGAGGCGGTAAGGATCATTTATAAAGACAGTGATATCCTGTATGTAAACATTAACTCTCTTCATAAGATTTCGAAGTATACGGGCAAGGAAGGAACTGTACCTAAGATCAATAAGCTGGGAAGTGATGTATGGGCAAGATTGAAAGAAAAAACGAAGACCAAGGTTAAAGAAATTGCATTCGATCTTATTAAGTTGTATGCACAGAGAAAGGCGCAAGAAGGATTTGCACATACACCGGATAATTATCTGCAAACTGAATTAGAGGCTTCATTTATTTACGAGGATACGCCAGACCAAAGTAAAGCGACGGCAGACGTAAAGAAAGATATGGAAAGTCCTTCGCCCATGGATCGATTGGTTTGTGGTGATGTAGGTTTTGGTAAAACAGAAATAGCAGTAAGGGCGGCGTTTAAATCGGTGGTAGATGGAAAACAAGCTGCGGTATTGGTTCCCACAACCATCTTGGCATTTCAGCATTACAAGACCTTCAAAGAGCGATTAAAAGACTTTCCTGTAACAGTAGATTATATCAATCGATTCAAATCTGCCAAAGAGAAAAAAGAAACACTAAAGAAAGTCGAGGAAGGGAAAATAGATATCATTGTTGGTACCCATGGACTCTTAGGTAAAGAAGTGAAGTTCAAAGATCTGGGGATCATGATCATTGATGAAGAACAGAAATTTGGAGTAGCACATAAAGAAAAATTAAAGACATTAAAGACCAACGTAGATTGTCTGACACTTACAGCTACCCCTATACCGAGAACCTTACAATTTAGTTTGATGGGTGCGCGTGATTTGAGTATCATCAATACACCACCACCCAATCGTCAGCCGATACAAACAGAAGTGCATGTATTTAATGACGATTTCATTCGTGAAGCCATTTATTATGAAACAGAACGTGGCGGACAGGTTTTCTTTATTCATAATCGTGTTGTAGGATTATCGGAAATGAGTGCCATGTTGCAAGGGCTTTGTCCGGATTTGAGTATCGGTTATGCGCATGGGCAATTGGAAGGACATGAGCTGGAAGAAAGGATCATGGATTTTATTGACAAGAAATACGATGTATTGGTTTGTACGAATATAGTTGAGAGTGGTGTTGATATTCCAAACGTGAATACCATCATCGTTAACAATGCACATCAATTTGGATTGAGTGATCTGCATCAGTTGAGAGGAAGGGTAGGCCGTAGCAATAAAAAAGCATTTTGTTATTTACTGGCACCACCCATGAGCACATTGCCTACTGATTCCAGAAAAAGACTACAAACATTAGAACAGTTCAGTGATTTAGGAAGTGGCTTCCAAATAGCGATGCGTGATTTGGATATACGTGGTGCAGGAAACTTATTGGGCGGAGAGCAAAGTGGATTCATGGCAGAGATCGGATTCGAGATGTACCAGAAAATTTTGGAGGAAGCTATCCGAGAATTGAAACGAACTTCTTTCAAGGAATTGTTCAAAGAAGAGATCAGTAAACAAGATGACTATGTCAGTGACTGTACAATAGATACAGATCTTGAAATACTGATACCGGATAGTTATGTAGAAAGTATTGCTGAAAGACTTTCGCTGTATTCGAGATTGGATAATTGTGAAAAAGAAGAAGAGCTGCAAGATTTCCACAAAGAAATGATCGATCGTTTTGGCCCAATGCCATCACAAGTAGAGGATTTGTTTACTACTGTACGTTGTCGTTGGCGTGCTGTTGAGATCGGTTTTGAAAAAATGACATTAAAGCAGGATACTTTACGTTGTTATTTTATCAATCGTCCTGATTCTCCTTACTTCGAATCGGAATTATTCAAACGTGTCTTAGCTTATCTCCAAACAGGAACCAACAAGGCAAGATTAAAACAGGCGGGTAAAAACTTTTTATTGGTAGTAGATGATATTAAAGACATGGAAGCCATGTTACGCTTCTTGGATGGGATGCATAAAGGGGTTGTTACTCTGTCGTAATGTAAATATTTAAAGTAAAGCCATAAAAAAAGCCGGTCATAAAACCGGCTTTTTTACTAAGGTTAGTACGGGTTAAAAGCCTTTTTTTGCAACACCGTCAGCAATAGCAGCTAACGCCTTTGCTTCGCTCAGGATGGCAGCCATTTTGTTACCTTTTCCATCATGCCCGGCAGCCATGTAACCGCCACGAGCTGTTTTGGTGATCACTGCATCCTGCATAGGAACATTCTTTTCCTTTGTCTTCAAACAGTATGCCTTGATCATTTTTGAAGTGTCCATTTTCTTAGAATTTAATGTGGTTAGTAAATAAACAACGGGTTATGTTGCCACAACTTACTGTTTTTTACCGAAAATCAAAAGGGATAGGGAAAATAGTAATCCACAGGGAGGGAAGGATGTGAAAAGTGAAAGGTGAAAAGTCAAAAGATGTATTTCACCTTTCACTTTTCACCTTTCACTTTTTTGCCATGGACTATGGACCATAAACTATTAGCCATACGCCATACTAAACGTCAATCTTCGCGTACTTCGCATGGCTTTCAATGAATTCGCGGCGTGGGGCAACGTCATCACCCATGAGCATACTGAATATTCTGTCTGCTTCGGCAGCACTTTCAATGGTCACTTGTTTAAGGGTTCTGCGAGCAGGATCCATGGTGGTTTCCCATAACTGATCTGCATTCATTTCACCCAAACCTTTGTATCGTTGAATAGTTACACTATCATCTTTTCCACCACCCAGTTTCTCAATCCACATTTTTCTTTGCTCCTCATTGTAAGCATATTGCTGTTCCTTGCCTTTCTTCACCAGATAAAGAGGTGGCTGAGCAATGTACACATATCCTTGCTCTACCATTTCTTTCATGTAGCGGAAAATAAAAGTAAGGATCAGTGTAGCAATGTGAGAGCCATCCACATCAGCATCCGTCATGATAATGAGTTTATGGTAACGGAGTTTTGTAATGTTCAAAGCTTTCGGATCTTCCGGTGTTCCAACCGTTACTCCTAATGCAGTGTACATATTTCTGATCTCTTCATTTTCATAGATCTTATGCTCCATGGCTTTCTCTACGTTCAATATCTTACCACGCAAAGGAAGAATAGCTTGATAGCTTCTATCACGCCCCTGTTTGGCTGTTCCACCTGCCGAGTCTCCCTCCACCAGGTATAACTCACATTTCTGAGGATCGCGTTCACTGCAATCAGCAAGTTTACCGGGAAGTCCACCACCACTTAATACAGTTTTACGCTGTACCATATCTCTCGCCTTCTTCGCGGCAACACGCGCTTGTGCTGCTAAGATGATTTTAGAGATCACATTCTTAGCTTCTTTCGGATTTTCTTCCAGATATGCTTCCAGCACACGTGCAACAGTTGTTTGTACCACACCGCTCACTTCACTGTTACCCAATTTGGTTTTGGTTTGTCCTTCAAATTGCGGTTCAGGAACTTTTACAGATATGATGGCGCTTAAGCCTTCACGGAAGTCATCACCTTCTACTTGCACTTTGGCTTTTTCAAATAAACCTTCTTTATCACCATAGCTTTTGAACACACGTGTCAAGGCCTGACGAAAACCGGTTACGTGTGTACCACCTTCAATGGTGTTGATATTGTTAACGTAAGAGAAAATATGCTCTTTGAAATCATCATTATAAGTGAGTGCAACTTCTACAGCAACATTGGTTCCTTCATCATGTCCTTCCACATAAAGCGGATTGCTGATGAGTGGATTGCGATGTCCGTTTTTATCCAGCATCTGTACAAACTCAACAATACCACCTTCACTATAAAAGTTTTTTGAGTAAACATTTCCTTCCTCATCTTTTTCACGAAGATCAGTCAGTGTGATGCTGATGCGTTTGTTGAGGTAACTTAGTTCGCGTAAGCGACCTTCCAAAATATCTTTTTTATAAACCGTTTCTTGGAAGATGGTAGCATCAGGCCAGAAACGAACATGTGTTCCTGTAATATCGCTGGTGCCAATTTCTCTAACAGGATATTGTGGCACACCGATCTTGTACTCTTGTTCAAATATCTTTCCTTCACGATGTACGGTAACATGCAGTGTGGTACTCAATGCGTTCACGCAACTCACACCCACACCATGCAAACCACCTGATACTTTGTAGGTATTTTTATCAAACTTACCACCGGCATGTAGTACGGTCATTACCACTTCCAATGCACTTCTTTTTTCTTTAGAATGCATGGCAGTAGGAATACCTCGCCCATCATCTTTTACGCTGATGGAGTTGTCTTCATGAATGGTTACATGAATGTTCTTACAATAACCCGCCAATGCCTCATCAATGGAGTTATCTACCACTTCATATACCAGGTGATGAAGACCTTTTACACCCACATCACCAATGTACATGGCAGGTCTTTTTCTTACTGCCTCTAAACCTTCTAAAACCTGTATACTATCGGCGCCATAATTCTTATTTTGGGCCTCATTGCTGTTCATTTGTTCCTGAGTCATAAATGCTTGTAAATCCTGAGTTTAAGTGAATTTTGACAGGTGGACAAAACTAATGAAAATAGGGGGTTTATGGTGATAAATCAACCCACTGTTTTCCACATTTCAAGCCCCTTTTTCAGCAGGTAAAATGGACTGTTTTTGACAGTGTTATGACAACCTTAAGAAACCCATTTCCGTTAATTTGATGTTTATACATTAATTTTGTATTCTGATGATAGAAGTAATGGATATACTGAGAGTAGCGCACAAGAGTGGAGTGGAACCTTCTATGGACGTTTTATACCATAAAGAGCAGCATATCCCGGGTTCTATTCATTACAATATCAGGCGTTTATATGCCCAGCATCCCTGGGTGGCTGAAGACACCGGTATGATGGTGTATCATTACAACGATCGTAAACCTGAAGAAAATTATCTCGAACTTCGTTATTGTACCACCGGCAATCGCTACTGCGCGGAGAAAAGTTGTGCTCAATGTGTTGAACTTCCTACCAACCAATGTAGCGGTAAACACCAAACGGTGGATGTATTTACTTTTCATTTTACCTCCACTTTTTTGCACCAATTTGTGCATAATGTGAAGTTGAGTAATCGTAAAGATGAAGTGTTGGCTTTTCGTCATCCTCATGCATTTACCAAAGTATTTCCGCTTTGTAATAGAAAAAGAAATGCACTCGACTCTTTATTGAATCATAGCTATACAGGTGCTCTTGAAAATATTTTCGTGAATGCCAAAGTACATGAACTGCTATTATACAGTCTGGATTGTTTGGTAGATGAAAAAGAAGAAGGCTTTACCTGTAAGTTTCTGGCAGATGAAAGTGGTCGCGATCGTATTTATCAGGCCAGAGAAATTCTCCTTCAACATATTGGTGATCCGATCACGATCAAAGAATTGAGCCGTAAAGTAGCCATGAATGAATGTTACTTGAAAAAAGGCTTCAAAGAGATCTTTGGTACAACGATATTCGATTTTTATCAGCAGCAAAGAATGGAACATGCGAAATACTTACTGTATGAAAAAGGATTGAGTGTAACGGATGTTTCTGCATTGTTGGGCTATTCTTCTATCTCTCACTTCTCAGCTGCATTTAAAAAGCATACCGGGTTGAAACCTTGCGATCTTTTGCGTTGATTTTTTTTGCCTATTCACCTTTGATGAAATGCTGATTACCGGGTTTTAACTACCGACGTAGTTTTACATGTTCATATTTATTATCTTCATTCTGAACGAAATCCCAAAGCATGCTTATGAGATACCTCTCTATTCTGTTGCTATTCTTTGCAACAGCCTGTTCTAACAACAAAGTAGACCTCATTATTCACAATGCGGTCATCTACACCGTTGACTCATCTTTTACTACTGCTGAAGCCATGGCTGTGAAAGACGGAATCATTGTAGAAGTGGGTAGTAATGATGCTATTCTTAAAAAATATACCGGTGATGAAAAAGTAGATGCCGGCGGACAAGCTGTGTATCCAGGACTTATTGATGCGCATGCGCATTTTGTAGGATATGGTCGCTCTTTGTTTCAAGTAGATCTTTTTGGTACCAATACCTGGGAAGAAACAGTAGCACGTGTGAAAGCATTTGCTGATGAACACCCTGATCTGTATTGGATACAAGGAAGAGGTTGGGATCAAAACCGCTGGCCGGGTAAAAACTTTCCTACCAATGAAGAACTCAATAAATTATTTCCCGATAAACCTGTGGTGTTGACACGTGTGGATGGACATGCTTCCATTGCCAATCAGAAAGCATTGGATCTCGCCGGAATCAAAGCGGGGCAAACTATTACGGGCGGTTCCATCGAAGTAAAAAATGGAGTACTGACAGGCGTATTGATCGATAATGCAGATAATAAGGTGTATGCGCAAATACCTGAACCTACCAAAGAAACTTATATTCAATGGTTACAAGCTGCTGAAAAGAATTGTTTCGCACAGGGCTTGACTACAATAACTGATTGCGGTTTGCATTATACAGATGTAGAAGCCATTGATACACTACATCAAGAAGGGAAACTCAATATGCGCTTATACGTGATGTTGAGCGATGATCCATCGAACTACGAAAAGTTTTTACCGAAGGGACCATACAAAACGGATAAGCTGTTTGTAAAAGGTATCAAAGTATATGCAGATGGTGCATTGGGTAGTCGGGGTGCTTGTTTACTGAAACATTACAGCGATCGAAAAGACTGGACAGGGTTCTTACTCAGAAATAAAAATCATTACGATTCTTTGGCAGGTGTTTTAGCTAAAACAGATTTCCAAATGTGTACCCATGCCATTGGAGATAGCGCCAATCGTGAAATCCTGAATATCTATAACAAATACCTAGGTGGTAAAAATGACAAGCGCTGGCGTATTGAACATGCACAAGTAATTCACCCTGATGATTTTAAATTATTTGCATCTGCCAGTGTCGTTCCATCTGTTCAGCCTACACATGGAACCAGTGATATGTATTGGGCTGAAGATCGCTTAGGTCCTGATCGTGTGAAGGGAGCGTATGCATTTAAACAATTGTTACAGCAAAATGGATGGATTCCATTGGGAACCGATTTTCCTGTGGAAGATATTTCTCCTTTCAAAACTTTTCTCGCTGCAGTGGTTCGTAAAGATGCCAAAGGGTTTCCTGAAAACGGATTTCAAATGGAAAATGCTTTAACTCGTGAAGAAACCATTCGCGGTATGACCATCTGGGCAGCAAAAGCCAGCTTTATGGAAAACGAAATCGGTAGTCTGGAGAAAGGGAAGAAAGCTGATTTTATTTTCCTCGATAATGATTTGATGAAAGTAGCGCCTGAGAAAATCTTGGATGTTAAGGTGACGGCTACTTATTCGGGAGGTAAAAAAGTGTATGGTAAATAAAATTTAAGCCACAGATTCACTGATTATAAATTTAATCTGTGAATCTGTGGCTTATCTATTTATACAGCAGGAACTTATTTAATCTCCCCCACCATGTCCCCCGGAACCACCCACTGATCAAATTCTTCCGGTGTGAGATAACCTAGTTTTACCGCCATTTCTTTCAATGTAGTTCCTTCCTTGTGTGCTTTCTGTGCAATTTCTGCTGCTTTGTAATATCCAATCTTGGTATTCAAAGCAGTTACCAGCATTAAACTATTGTCCACATGCTTTTTGATATTGGCTTCCAAAGGTTCAATACCAACTGCACACTTATCATTGAAACTCACACAGCCATCACCGATCAGTCTTGCACTGTGTAAGAAGTTATAGATCATCACAGGTTTGAATACATTCAATTCAAAATGTCCGGTAGCACCACCAATATTAATAGCCACATCATTACCCATTACCTGTGCAGCGATCATGGTCAATGCTTCACACTGAGTAGGGTTTACTTTACCGGGCATGATCGAAGATCCCGGTTCATTATCCGGAATAAAGATCTCGCCGATACCGCTTCTAGGTCCTGAACTTAGCATACGAATATCATTCGCGATCTTCATCAAACTAACAGCCACTGTTTTCAATGCACCGTGTGCTTCAACAATGGCATCATGTGCAGCCAATGCTTCAAATTTATTTTCTGCAGTTACAAAAGGTAATCCTGTTAATTGAGCGATATGTTTTGCAACATTTACATCATACCCTTTTGGAGTATTGATACCGGTGCCTACAGCTGTACCACCTAAAGCCAATTCACTCAGATGAGCTAAGGTATTGTTGATGGCTTTTAATCCATGATCTAACTGACTAACATAACCGCTGATCTCTTGTCCGAGTGTCAATGGTGTGGCATCCATAAAATGGGTGCGACCAATTTTCACTACATGCATGAAAGCTTTGCTTTTTGCTGCCAGTGTATCTCTCAATTTTTTGATGCCCGGAATGGTAACTTCCAATAAGATTTTATAAGCAGCAATATGCATCGCTGTTGGGAAAGTGTCATTCGATGATTGTGATTTATTGACATCATCATTTGGATGCAAGAATTTCTCTTTATCTGTCAGACTACCGCCTTTGATCACATGACCGCGATATGCTACCACTTCATTCACATTCATATTGCTTTGTGTACCCGAACCCGTTTGCCAAACCACTAATGGGAATTGGTCATCTAATTTTCCTTCCAGGATCTCATCGCACACTTGTCCGATCAAAGCTGCTTTTTCCTCCGCTAACACACCTGCGTCACGATTGGTGAGTGCAGCCGCTTTTTTCAGGTAGGCAAATGCCTGGATGATTTCCTTAGGCATTTTATTAATATCCTGTGCAATACGGAAATTGTCGATACTGCGTTGTGTCTGAGCGCCCCAATAAACATGTGCAGGTACTTTTACCTCACCCATGGTGTCTTTTTCAATACGGAATTCCATCGTTATGATTTTTTGTTGATCAGGTAGATTAAAATTTGCTGCAAAGGTAGGGAAGATGAGGAGGGAATGGGCATAGAAATGCAGGAACTTTAAGGGTTTTGAATAAATATTTGGGGTGTAAGCGGGGCAATGATTTCAACAGGTTTCCATTCATCATTTACAAATGGGGGATTAACATTTTAACAGACTTTTTCAAGCCCCTTTTTTTTATCTTCCAATTTCTAAAACTGCATTATGAAAGGAGTAAAACTATGGTTATTGCTGTTGTTGGTTGGATTCGCAGCAACAGCCCAAAAAAAGTATGAGTGGAAGCAAACCACTTCCAATGGCTACACGTATCGTTATGTGACCAATGATCCAATGGCTGCGAGGTATTATACCTTATCCAATGGTCTGACGGTCGTATTATCGCCGAATAAAAAAGAACCACGTATCTCAGTGCGTATACCTGTAAGGGCGGGTAGTAATACAGATCCGAGAGAGCATACCGGATTGGCTCACTATCTAGAGCATATGCTCTTTAAAGGAACCGATAAATTCGGAACCCTTGATTGGGCAAAAGAAAAACCATTGCTGGATAAGATCGATCAACTCTATGAGCAATACAATTCAACAAAGGATACAGAGAAAAGAAAAGAGATCTACAAAGAGATCGATAAGGTATCAGGTGAAGCTGCCAAGTTTGCTATTGCCAATGAATATGATAAAATGATGGCGGCAATGGGAGCGCAAGGCACCAATGCACATACATGGGTTGAAGAGACTGTATATGAAGAAGACATACCTGCTAACGCATTGGATAAATTCCTGGATGTTCAAGCAGAACGTTTCCGCAATCCTATTCTTCGCATCTTTCATACTGAATTAGAAGCAGTATACGAAGAGAAGAACAGAACCCTGGATGAAGATGGTTGGAAATTGCAGGAAGCTTCTCATTACTATTTATTCCCTACACACAACTATGGACAACAAACTACGATCGGTACTATTGAGCATTTGAAAAATCCTTCTTTGAATGCGATCAGGGATTACTACAAAAAATATTATGTACCCAATAATATGGCCATCGTTTTAGCAGGTGATTTTGATCCTGATAAAGTGATCGCTATGATCGATGCTAAATTCAAGTACATGAAAGCAAACCCTGTACCTGAATATAAGCCTGCTCCTGAGAAACCTATCACACAAGCAATTGTAAAAGATATTTACGGTCCAAGTGCTGAGAGTCTTCAATTCAGTTTCAGAACAAGTGCTGCTGATTCTAAAGAAGCTTTATTAGCAGTGCTTGCATCTTCTGTTTTATCTAATGGTAAAGCAGGTTTATTGGATCTGAATTTGAATAAACAGCAAAAAGTACTTCGTTCTGGTGCGGGTGTTCGTCAATATAAAGATTATGGCGTATTCAATATTTCAGCAGCTCCAAAGCAAGGACAAACATTGGAGGAGGTGAAAGACCTGATCATGGGACAGTTGGATATCCTTAAAAAAGGAAACTTTGATGAAAGCCTTATCAAAGCCATCGTTGCCAATTTCAAATTGGCTCAATTACAAGGATTGGAAAACAATGGTAATCGCGTAGAAGAGATCACAGATGGTTTCATCAAACACAAAGGAACCAAATGGAACCAGGATGTTGCAGTATTGGATGATATGAGTAAGATCTCTAAACAAGAATTGGTAGCTTTTGCGAATAATTTCTTCAAAGACAATTATGTATTACTCTACAAAAGGAAAGGAGAAAGTGGTAACGTGGTGAAAGTAGAGAAACCACCGATCACTGCTGTAGAAACCAATGCAGATAAACAATCTCCATTCCTGAAAGCCATCAATGATAAGCCATTGGGTACTGTACAGCCTGTATGGTTGGATTATAGTAAGGATATGCAAAAAGGTAAATTAGGTAATGCTGATGTTCTCTATGTTCAGAATAAAGAGAACAGTCTTTTCCGCATGTACTATTACTATGATATGGGTACATGGAACAACAAACTACTTCCTCTCGCATTACAATACTTACAGTTCATAGGTACTGACAAATATTCTGCAGAAGATATCAGTAAAGAGTTTTACAATCTGGCATGTAGCTTTAATGCGAATGCCGGGAATGATGTTACCACCATTTCATTGAATGGATTAGAAGAGAATTTCGATAAGGCAGTTGCTTTACTGGAACAATTGGTGCGCAACTGTAAAGCGGATGATGCTGCACTGGCAAGTTTGATCAATCGTTTGGATAGAACCAGAGCCAATAATAAGCTCAATAAGAATGTGATCATGAATGCATTGCGCAACTATGGAGCTTACGGAGAAAAGAATCCTTTCAATTATACGCTATCGGATGCTGAACTGAAAAGTGTAAAGGCTGCTGACTTGATCAATATCTTGCACAATCTCTTTAACTATTCACATCGCATTCTTTATTATGGATCTAAACCGTTGAATGAATTCTCAGCAGGTTTGGCCAAAGTGCATACACTGCCAAGTAGTTGGACTCCAACACCTGCACCTGTTGTTTTTGAAAGAACTAAACTTACAAAGAACCAGGTGTTGTTTGCTGATTATGAAATGAAACAAGCGGAGATCACTTGGATCGGTAACCTTGATCAGTATGATGCATCAAAAGAAGCGGTGGTGAATGTATTCAATAACTATTTTGGTGGCGGTGGTATGGGCGCCATTGTATTTCAAACCATTCGCGAATCAAAAGCATTGGCTTATTCAACATTTGCAGTTTTACAAACGCCTAATAAGAAAGAAGATGCGTTTTCTTTTGTAGCTTATGTAGGAAGTCAGGCAGATAAGTTTCATGATGCCATAGCCGGTATGAATGAACTATTAAATAATTTGCCTGAAGCAACGCAGACTTTTGAGAATGCAAAGAAGAGTCTTTTGAAAGACTATGAAACTGAGCGTATCACAAAAGATGGTATTCTTTTCTCTTATCTGAATAATGAAAAGAAGGGCGTGAATTCAGATTTAAGAAAACAGATTTATACCAAAGCGGCAAATATTGGTTTTGCTGATCTTAAACAACTGCACCAATCGAGCATCGCAAATAAAGCATATGCTTATTGTGTGGTGGCATCTGAAAAATCTGTTAAGCAAGAAGATCTGGAGAAATATGGTGAGGTGAAAAAGCTTTCACTGACCCAGTTATTTGGTTACTAGACAGGTATCAAATTCATATAAAAGGGCTGCATCATTTAGATGCAGCCTTTTTGTTTTAGTGATTCTATAACTATGGTAAGAGATATTGGTGTCTCCAAGAAGCTTTACTTTTAGTTTTGATAAACGTCCGAGATAGCTTACTTTCAAAAAGTCAAATGATCCAATCCATGAAACTTATCTTTTCCTTAATTGCTTTTATTGTTAGCTATTGTAGTTACGCACAACAAACAGAGAACATTATTATCATCACCACCGACGGATTACGCTGGCAGGAATTATTTACAGGAATGGATCCTGTATTGGCGTCTGATAAAAGGTATAATCAGGAAGATAGTGCACTTATCTATAAAACATATTGGGCAGACAATGCTTCAGAAAGAAGAACCAAATTGATGCCTTTTTTTTGGAAAACTATTGTTCAGCAGGGACAGATTCACGGTAATAGAAATTTGGGAAGTAAAGTAAATGTTACCAATCCTTATTGGTTTTCTTATCCCGGCTACAATGAAATATTTGCCGGTTATGCAGATGAAAAAATCAATACAAATGAATATCCCGCTAATCCCAATACCACAGTATTGGAATTTTTGAATCAGCAGCCATCATTTAAAGGAAGGGTTGCTGCATTTGGTGCATGGGAAGCATTCAATAGAATTTTAAATGAAAAAAGGAGTGGTATTCCTGTGATTGCGGCCTATGACACTACAGGCGGCACAAAACCCAATGCTGCAGAATCACTCATCAATAAAATGTTATTAGGTAGTCATAGAATGTGGGCAGAAGAATGTTTTGATGTTTTCACACATCATGCTGCCATGGAATATTTAAAAAAAGAAAAACCTAGGGTACTTTATATCGCTTATGGAGAAACCGATGAATGGGCGCATGGATGGAAATACCGTTCTTATTTACAAGCAGCCACCCAAGTAGACAAATGGATCGAGGAGATATGGAATTATGTTCAATCTACTCCTCAATACCGTAATAAAACTACATTACTCATTACCACTGATCATGGCCGAGGTGATAAAGACAAGCGTAAATGGACCAGTCATGGTTCCGATATTGAAGGGGCTGATGAAATATGGTTTGCAGTGATGGGGCCAAATACACCGGCTTTGGGTGAGATAAAACAGCCTTCCCAATTGTATCAAAAACAATTTGCACAAACCATTGCGAAGTTGCTTGGTCTAACATTCACAGCTAACCAACCTATTGCTGAAGAGATTAGTGAAGTAATCAAAAGATAGTTAACTCAACGCTACCTCTTTTTCTCTTGTTCTCTGCGGTTCTTAAAAGAAGATTTACCGCAGAGAACAAGAGAAAAGGAGATTACACAGAGGGTTATTTGCCTTTGAAAATAGCTTTTCTTTTTTCGAGGAATGCAGAGGTTCCTTCTTTCATATCTTCAGTAGCAAAACAATCGCCGAAAGCATTGACTTCTACTTCAAATCCATTTTTACTTTCATCAAATACGGCATTCGCAGCTTCGATACATTTGGCTACTGCCACAGGTGCTTTACTATTGATCACCTGAAGAATAGCAACCGCTTTGGCAATTAACTCTTCTTGTGGTACAACATAATTTACTAAACCATATTGTAAAGCAGTAGCAGCATCAATCATACCTGCACCCATCAATAATTCCATGGCTCTTCCCTTGCCAATCAGTTGCACCAGTCTTTGTGTTCCGCCATATCCCGGTATCAAACCCAGATTCACTTCCGGCTGTCCAAACTTTGCATTGTCTGATGCAATTCTAAAATGACAACTCATCGCCAATTCGCAACCACCACCCAATGCGAATCCATTCACACAGGCTACAACAGGTTTTGGGCAGTTCTCAATTTTGAAGAAAATATTTTGACCTCTTTTAGCCAATGCTTTACCCTCATCCACAGAAGCACCGCTGAATTCACTAATATCAGCACCGGCGACAAAAGCTTTCGGTCCCGCCCCTGTGATGATCACAGACTGAATATCTTTATTTTGATAAACTTCATCCATCACATTATTTAAATCAGCCATCACTTGCTGATTCAAAGCGTTTAATTTATCTGGGCGATTGATGGTAATGGTGAAAATACCATTTGAAAGATCGGTAACTAAAGTTTGATACATGGCAATCGTATTTGTACAAAAATACGGGAGCAACCCTGTTCTTTTGTATTTTGTAGTATGAATCTGATCGAGGTCATTATTTATACCGGGATATTTGTCTTTGCGATAACAGGAGCATTAAAAGCAAGAACGCACCAAATGGATATTTTTGGCGCTGCTGTAGTGGCTTTTGTGACTGCTTATGGTGGTGGAACCATACGCGACTTGTTGATCGGTGTCAGACCTGTGAACTGGGTGAATGATTATCTCGCCTTAGGATTAGTCGTTTCTGCAGTATTGATCGTTTCGTTACTGAATACCAATTTTACTCGGTTTCGCAGAACCATTTTTTTTACCGATGCTATTGGTTTAGGAATGTTTACAGTAGGAGGAATCGAAAAAAGTCTGGTATACGGTATCAATGAAGGATACGCTGTGATCATGGGTGTAATGTCTGCAACATTTGGTGGATTATTGGCAGATATGATCTGTGGTGAAGTGCCGAATCTATTGAAGCGTGGTGAACTTTATGCAACAGCTTGTGCACTAGGTGGCATCATATACATTGGATTGAAATACTACGGTATAGAATATAATCTCGGACTATTTATCTGCGTAGCCATTATTGTAGGTATACGTATTCTTTCTAAACGAAAAAGATTAAGGCTCCCGGAGATATAAATCCAAACAGAAGTGTTGTAATAAAATGATAGGATACAGGTTTCTATCATGGTTTATGATAAGATCTTACTTATGGTCTATCCCATGTCAATATTGAGAAATCTGCGGTCTATCATTATGATAAAAAATTAAAAGTTTCTATTCACAGCTGTCCATTCAGCGATATAACTTGCAATATCACCGGTAGGTGTGCCAGGCGCAAATAGCTTACCAACACCCATATCATTGAGTGTTTTCATATCGTCTTCGGGAATGATGCCTCCACCGGTGAGTAATACATCATTCATGCCTTTTTCTTTGAGTAGTTGTATGACTTTCGGAAATACGGTCATATGAGCCCCGCTAAGGATGCTGATACCAATGGCATCTACGTCTTCTTGTAAGGCAGCATTCACCACCATTTCAGGTGTTTGTCTGAGACCGGTATAGATCACTTCCATTCCTGCATCACGTAAAGCAGTAGCGATAACTTTGGCGCCACGGTCATGCCCGTCTAATCCAACTTTGGCAACCAGTACGCGAATGGGGCGTTTGAGCTTACTCATGCAATCGATTTAAGGCACAAAAGTAAGCAATGGAATGCAAATCTCATTTTCGGCTGAACCTTGCTTTTAAAGCTGCTACTCCTCGTTCGGTAATCGGTTTTAATGAGTCGTTCCCGTTTTCGAATAAGAAGATTTTGGTTTTTGTTTCCCGAAATAAAGGGTAGTCAATAGAATCACGGAGGGATACTTTTTCAAATTGTTGGAATACGATATCGTCTGTATCAGGCATTCTTTTTCCTACTAGTATCAAATGTTTGAAATCATATTGTTCAGGCATCCAGAATAAAAAAGAAGCATCATCACTATATACAACCGGTAAGCCTACTTGTTTTGCATAATAATTCAAGGCGCCGGCGGTATAATAACCGCGACAATAGACCATCGTTTTATTTTGTTCTGCTTCCGGTAAATTTTTATAAACAGCAGCAGTTTTCTCTGCTAATTCTTTCCAGCCGATCATATCTCCAAAATCTTGTGGCAATGGATGATACTCAAGGTCTTCCCACTTGAAAGAACCTGTGGTATGCAGATTTTTAGATCGATACCAATTGGCTAATGCTTGTGGAGCATAAACGGGTAATAATAAAGGCATGATAAGTATGCCCAAAGTAGCGGGTAGTAATACCATTGCATAGCGAAGTATATGCAGTTTTCCGATCGTAAGTTTTTCCAGCCAATAAGCACCGAATGCAAATAAGATAGGATATACACCTGCTGCATAATAACTCTTGCCATTCATGTAGGTTAGTAAAGCAATTACTGCGAAATAACTGATACCGATCATGCGATATTTTTTTCCTTCAGGTGAAAAGAAAACATATACCAGTCCGCTGATCCAAATAAAAACACAAGGAAGGAACATCATTATCTGGTCTATCAGAAAATCTTTGGGATCAATGAACTGTAATTGTATTTGTTTCAGCTCTTCCATATGAATGAAAATCGGGAACCCATGCTGGTACTGCCAGATCATATTGGGTAACATGATAAGTAATGAAACCGCAGCCGAGAAATACAAGTGTTTATTTAAGAAGATGGATCTATTCTTTGTTAATAAAAGTCCGGCCAATAAACTAGCGGTATAAAATGCAACTGAGTATTTACTCAACATGCCTAAACCAATACTGATACCAAAGATGTATAACCAACTATTTTTTTTAGTATCGATGAAGTTGATCAGCGCATAGGCATTAAGTGTCCAAAAAAATACGTCGAGGAAATTTGGATGGAAGAAATAAAACATTCTGATATAACCTGTAAATAGAAAAGGTAAAGAAGCCAACAATATTGCGAAGCTTCTTCCACCTAAACGGAGAATGATCTTACCCATCATCAACAATATCAATGAGCCAAATAAGGCTGGCCAAAACTTCACCCAAAATTCAGTAGCGCCTAAAGCATTGCTGATGTATGCCATGAATGATAGCATGGGTGGAACTTCTAAAAATCCCCAAGCAAGATGATGACCTTCTGCTAAATACAAATATTCATCACGATGTAATTGATAAAATGGATGTACCAATAAGAATGGAAGTACAAAACGTACAATCGCTAAGAGATACAAAAGTCTGGTAGCGTTCTTCATGTAGGTTGTTTGTGGTAAGATACGAATGAAAAAGAGATTGCCACTGAAAGCACAGAGAAACACAAAATCATTCAGTGTATTTCAGTGCTTTCTCCTCCAGAGTCCTTTGGACAGTGGCAATCCATATATCTTAACCCACTAACCCAAGCGTATGCTTGATACGAGCAACAGTTTCAGTTTTACCGATCAAGGAAGCAATATCAAATACCCCAGGACCAAACTTGCCCCCTACCAGCATGATACGAAAAGGAAGCATGAGTTCACCCGGCTTTAATTGATTTGCTGCTGCGAGTTCTTTAAATTCTTTTTCCAAATCAGAAGCTTCCCAAAGCGCACTGAGTTCATAAGCGCGTATCAATTCTGTAAAGAAGAGATTTTTTTTCTCATCCCATTTAGGTTTGATCGCATCAATATCTATTTGCATTGGTGACTGGAAGAAAAAATCACATTGTGCTGAGAAGTCAGACAATAATGTACAGCGTTCTTTTACCAGATCAATGACTTTGTGAAGTAATGATGGTTCAGTTATCTGAATATTATTGGCTGCTAGTGTTTGCTGTACAAATGGTGCAAGATCAATGGCTGCTGATCGCTTGATCCATTCATGGTTATACCATTTCGCTTTCTCATAATCAAACTTTGCGCCTCCTTTGTGAACACGATCCATAGAAAATTTTTCGATCAGCTCACTGATCGTGAATATTTCCTGATCGGTACCGTCATTCCATCCGAGCATGGCCAATAAATTCACAAATGCTTCAGGAAGGAAACCTCTTTCTCTGAACCCGATGGTCGTTTCATTGGTTTTAGGATCAGTCCAGTCCATCGCAAAAACAGGGAAACCCAATCTATCACCATCTCTTTTACTGAGTTTACCATTACCATCCGGCTTTAAGATCAAAGGAAGATGTGCCCATTCAGGCATATCGTTTTCCCATCCTAAATACTTCCACAACAGTATATGAACGGGAGCGGAGGGTAACCATTCTTCACCACGAAATGCATGTGAGATCTTCATGAGATAATCATCGACCACTACAGCAAGATGATAGGTAGGCATACCATCAGCTTTAAGTAATACCTTATCATCTACTTGATCGGTTTGAAAAGATACTTCTCCTCGAATCATGTCAGTGAAGCTGACCGTTTCGCCGGCAGGCATTTTAATACGTATCACATATGGCATTCCCTCGCTGATCAATCGGGTTACTTCATCATCGCCCAGTGTAAGGGAATTACGCATCTTCTCACGAATGAATTGGTTGTACTGTGGCGAAGGATTTTCAGCTGTTTTAAAATCATTACGCATCGCTTCCAACTCTTCAGGAGTATCGAATGCATAATAGGCATAGCCTGCTTTTACGAGTTGCTCAGCATATTGTTTGTAGATGTCTTTCCGCTCACTTTGTCTATATGGTGCATGCGGACCGCCGTGTTTCGGACTTTCATCCGGTATCAATCCACACCATTCCAAGGTTTGAAAAATATATTCCTCTGCCCCTGGCACAAAACGGGTTTGGTCGGTATCCTCGATTCTCAGAATAAAATCACCTCCATGCTTCTTAGCAAAGAGATAGTTGAATAACACCGTTCTCACACCCCCCAAATGAAGTCCCCCGGTAGGAGAAGGGGCAAAACGTACACGTACTTTTTTGTTCATGGAGCAAAGATAAGTGTTAGTCCATAGTCGATGGTCCATAGTCCATAGTTGATCCCCAATGTTTTGCTATGGACTATGGACTATCGACTATAAGCTATATTTACACTATGTATCTTACAAAAACCCCCTTCTGGCTGCGTAGTTTGTATCCTTCTTTGGTATGGAGAATGCCGGTAGAGGGGGAGAAGAAGATCTATCTCACATTTGATGATGGTCCGCATCCGCAGGCAACCCCTTTTGTGTTGGATCAGTTGGCTGCTTATGGAGCAAAAGCTACTTTTTTTTGTATTGGTAAAAATGTGGTTGCAGAGCCGGAAATTTATCAGCGTATCATTGCTGAGGGGCATTCGATAGGCAATCACACACAACATCATCTGAATGGCTGGAAAACGGATGATGTTACTTACTTGAATGATATTGCAATGGCTGAGCGATCTATCGCTTCACATCTTTTCAGACCACCTTACGGACGTATCAAACGCTCTCAAATAAAAAGTTTGCAACAGCAACAAAAAAAGATCATCATGTGGGATGTGCTAAGTGCTGATTTTGATACCCGTCTTACAGGAGAAGCTTGTCTGGCTTATGTACTCTATCATACCCAACCCGGCTCCATTATTTTATTCCATGACAGTGAAAAAGCTTGGGATCGAATGTCAGTGGCATTACCCAAAGTATTGAAATATTTTTCGGAGAAAGGGTTTCAGTTTGAGGGAATTAATTAGTTGACAGTTGATAGTTGACAAATGATAGGAAAATCAATAGTGCAATGATGAATTTCTAAAGAGTGAATTACCTAGTGCGGTAAAAAAAGTTTAGTTGCAGAGAGGAAGGGATTCGAACTACCAATTTCCTCTAGTGATTATCAATTAATTAAGATCTGCAAAATACTAACTCCACGATTTACGATTTCAAATCGTTCTTCTTTATAAGAACTATC
>JBDKEH010000093.1:0-9952 GCA_039795345.1 Bacteroidota bacterium | reverse complement strand
ATCCCTCCATTCAAACCGACACCAGAAAACTTAAACAAGGTGATATTTTCTTTGCTTTAAAGGGGCCGAATTTTAATGGAAACCTGTTTGCTTCTAAAGCACTCGAAGCAGGTGCCGCTTATGCGGTTATTGATGAAGTGCAGGAAGTAAAGGATGAAAGACTGATTTTGGTTCCTGATGTTTTACAAGCATTACAAGATCTGGCATCCTATCATAGAGATCAATTCAATATTCCTTTCATTGCCATTACCGGAAGTAATGGAAAAACAACTACCAAAGAACTGGTATCATCAGTATTAGCTTCACACTATAAAACTTATACGACACAAGGTAATTTGAATAATCACATCGGTGTTCCATTAACTATCTTAAGTATTCGCAAAGATGCTGAGATGGCAGTGATTGAAATGGGGGCCAATCATCAGAAAGAAATAGCAAGTTATTGCGTGTATACAAAACCTACTCATGGACTCATTACCAATTGTGGTAAAGCACATTTGGAAGGCTTTGGAGGCATCGAAGGTGTAAGAAAAGGAAAAGGTGAACTATACGATTATATCAGAGCACATAATGGTACTATTTTTTTGTATGACGATTATGATTACCTGCATAACATGAGCAATGGTATCACTCAAAAACAGATTTATGGTACACAAAACGGTATTGTGACCGGACAAGTAAACAAAAGCGAGCCTTTTTTAGAAGTAAGTATCACTAAAGGACTCGAGAAAAAAAATATCCGTACACAATTAGTAGGTGATTACAATTTACCAAATGTCTTATGCGCTATTGCAGTTGGTAATTTTTTTGCAGTTCCAGAAGAAAAGATCACTGCAACCATTGAAGCCTATGCACCCTCTAACAGCAGATCTCAGATGTTAGAGAAAGATGGTAATCATATTATATTAGATGCTTACAATGCCAATCCTACCAGTATGCGTGCGGCTATTGAGAATTTCGCAAAATTTCCTTCCGCTGAAAAAATATTGATGTTAGGCGGTATGATGGAATTAGGTGAAGATAGTATCATGGAACACCAGCAGATCGTCGATCTCATCCATCAACATCCATGGAAAAAAGTGGTATTGGTAGGAGGTGATTTTGCACATGTGCAACATACATACATCTATTTTCCTAACTCTGCAACTGCAGGTAATTGGTATCAGGAACAAGCTTTTCAAAATACATACTTTCTCATCAAGGGATCTAGAAGTATGCAGATGGAAAAAATTATAAGCTGATAATTCCAACCATGACTTTTATCACGCTTTATCTTTTACAATCAACCGATCTTTATTTTTCAAAACAGAGAACATGTTTTCAAAAATAAAAGCCTTTGATTGGCCACTAGTGATCAGATTAAGTGTAGCCGGAATTTTCATTTGGATCGCTATAGTCTTCCGCGATTGGACCCCGGCCCTATTCGGACTTACCATCCTTGCAACGGCTATCTATGCTTCTGCCAGAAAAAAAGGATGTGGATATGAGCAGTGTGTTTTGGAACGCCCATAGACCATAGTAGTATTGATAAAAATTTATCTGATGCTCTACTATGAAAACATACTCATTCTCTCTTACCATGGTCCATGGACCATGGACTATTCCCTACCTTTACACTTTAAATAAGCACACATGAGCGACAAATCGAAGACACCTTGGTATTTATGGAGCGTTTTGAACAATCGTTGTCCAAGATGTAGAAAAGGAAAAATATTTAAGAGCCAGGAGCCTTATAAATTCAAGACCAATGTAGATATGCATGAAAGATGTCCGGTTTGTAGCCAACCTACTGAGATCGAGGTAGGATTTTACTATGGTACAGGATATGTAAGCTATGCCTTGTCTGTTGCTTTTTTAGTTTCAACATTTGTTGCGTGGAAAGTATTGATCGGTATGACTTTCTCCATAGATGATAACCGTATCTTCTATTGGATGGGAACCGCTTTTGCATTATTACTCATCATCCAACCCTTGATCATGCGGTTATCAAGATCGCTTTGGTTAAGCTGGTTTGTAAAGTATGATCCCGATTGGAAAGACCATCCAATCGAAGAGCCGGAAAGAATCGTACCTGAACAGATGAATAACTGGTAATCAATTATTGGCTTTTCGTTCTAAAAGCATTGATCAAAGATGCCGTTGAATCAGACATATGGATCTTTACAGCTATACCGCCACTTTTGATGTATCCGATGTAATGACAACTATCTTTTTGTGCAGCTACATAGAGCGTCTTCACAATTTGTCCATCAGCAAAACAAAAGAATTTGACATCATACTCGCAAGGCGGATTCACTGCAAATGAATTTTGCATTTCTAAGCGTGTGATCTTTTGAATGACTGTAGTATCATTTACACCCAATCTTGTGTACACTTTTTGATCATTGATATTGGGGAAGAAATGCATGTCAATACTATCAACGTTTTTGATTTCAGGTAATGGATGTAGATCCACAATCAATGAATCAGATGCTACAACTTCGGTAGATACCTTTTCCTCATTCGATTGACAGGCATATAAAAAACAAATAGAAATAGTTAAGAGTAAGAAGTAACGCATATCAACATCATTTAGTCACAAAGAAATAAAAAAACCGCTCCTAATTAGAGCGGTTTTCAATATAGCATTTAAATTTATTGTCCTTTTGAAGGGAATCTTGTCCAACTAGCCATCCAGTTAGTAGTACCGAAAGCACCAACATAAGTGGTAGAAGTGAAGAAAGCATCTAACCCTGTGAAGCTAGCACCTGCTAATGCATCTGACCCTGTAGCAGGCAATAAGTTAGGAGATGTCAAAGAGAATGGAGCTGTTAATTTGATATCAGCAGCATTTGCATATGTCTTACAACCCTCTGACTCCGCTTTGGTTCTAATGGCAGCAGCAGTTAATGTTGCAGATGTTAAACCTGACACTCTATAAGGATCAGCAACTGCATGTACTAAGTTATTCTTAAATTCAGAAGTACCACCTGCAGCACTGTAATCGTTTGCAGTTCCATCAGATTCTATAGAGAAACCACCTTTCTGCCAGCCCATCAGGATCGAGTTACGCAAAACAAAACGTACGGCTCTTCTCCATCTGTTACCAAAGTTGTGGTTAGCGGCAGTACCTGTAGCATTATTAGGACCTACAAAAGTAAAGTTGCTCAATACCGGACGAGTATATGGAGTTGCAGTTGTACCTGAACCATCATTATCCGCTTCGATACCATTACCTGCATCACCATTATCAACGAAAGCAGGATCACGAAGCGCAACAGCAAATTGGATTCTGCCCACATAACCGAAATCAAAATCAAAGTCATCATCAGCCGTACCGTATGCAACTAAATATTTAGCATTTACAGTTCCACCAAAAAATTCATAAGCATCATCATTACCGTAAATAACCTGAACATTTTCAATAGTAGTTCCGCTACCTACACCACCCAATGTTAAGCCATTGATCTCTGAACCAGGGAAAGCAGCAATACCTGCGTACTCAATACGAACATATTTCAAAGTACCTGAATTATCTGTAGCATTGCTACCACCATATGGACGATCCAAACCACCTTCGATCACCGGAGTTGAAGAACGATTCGTAGGAGCATTACCCAAAATGATCAATCCACCCCAATCACCTGGAGTACGTGCACCTGCATCCTGACCTGAAGTCATTACTATCGGTTTATCAGCGGTTCCGTTTGCTTGAATCTTTCCACCACGCTCAATACAAAGAGCACCTTTTTCTGTTTTATCACTTTTAATTACAGTACCGGCTTCAATGGTTAATGTAATACCATTAGGCACATATACATAACCTTTCAAAGTCCAAGTTTTATCTGCTGTCAATGTTTTGTTAGCAGTTAAACTACCCGAAAGAATTGTTTCATTTGGATTAGTTGGCGGTGCTATAATATCATCTTCATCATCATCTTTTGAACAAGATGTCATAGCAGCAACAGCTAGCGCTACTAAAGCAAGACGGGAAATCATAAGTGAACGTATCATTTTCAATGTTTTTATGCTGCAAAAGAATCGCTTTAATGTAATGGGTATGTTACGCCAGCGTTAACTAATTGTTACCTGATAACAAGCCATAAAAAAGGCTCCCCGCAGCGCGAAGAGCCCCATCTATAAACTGTGAATCTGTGATTAGAAATTATAAGAAAATCCGATACCAAAACTAGAGCCAAACAAGTTACTCCACTGAATTCTGTCTTCACTGCTCTTATATGCTCTATTCTCTTTCTTAGATTCTACGTTGTTGTAGAAAATCTGTCTGGTATTCAGTAAGTTGGCCATATTGATCTTGATCTCTCCTTTTTTCTTCATCACTTTTTTAGACAATTGAAAATCCAGAATACTTCTACCATTCTCATATACGTCAGGAATACCAAATGCACCTACAGTTTCAATACGCTGACCAATTCTGTTAAAAAGAACTGTACTGCTCCAATCTGCTTCCGCATCCGCATAAGTCAAACTTAAGTTTACGAGGTAAGGTGATTGTCCTTGCATAGGTCTCTTTGTATCATATGGATTCGAAGAGTTATCCAGATCAACTGTTGACTTAATCAAAGATGTATTAGCACTGAAAGTGGTATTGTTCCAGAATTTACCATCACCAAAGAAAGAAAGCTTTTTACGCAGATCTAATTCAATACCATAAGCGTACGCATTATCAGGATTGAAGTAAGTGATCACTTGATACTCGAGTGATGACTCACCAGACATACGCTGTTCGATAGGCTTATTAAAATGCTTGAAGAATAATGAAGCTGAAACGATCTCTCCACTTTGAGGATAGGTTTCAAAACGAAGATCAATATTGGTATTCTGGCTTCTTTCCAAAGCACCATTACCACGAATGATCGCAGCTCTTACGAAATCGAAATAAGAGAAGTTGGCCACTTCA
Source organism: Bacteroidota bacterium (assembly GCA_039795345.1). Taxonomy (GTDB): domain Bacteria; phylum Bacteroidota; class Bacteroidia; order Chitinophagales; family Chitinophagaceae; genus Sediminibacterium. The sequence continues at coordinate 5,052 of JBDKEH010000093.1, read as the reverse complement.
CGGAAATCAGGTCTTGATACCGTTCTTGATGCTGAGAAACGAAGATTTGATTTATTACTGAAGCTATAGATCAAATTAGCAGATGGAAGGATATCCAAATAATTTTTCTTGATGATGGTATTTGTTCCAGAAACGTTACCTGTTTCTACTTCATAGTTAAAAGTTTCTACACGTACACCCCAGATCAATCTCCACTTCTCATTGAATTTATTATCCAACATCAGATAAGAACCTGTCAACAATGAATTCGCATCGTAACGATCTGTATTGTTGGTGATATCATTCAGATAAAATCCTTCAGCATACATATTGCCGTCGTTGAATACTTGTCCGGCAGGCAGTGTCAACAATGCGCTATTAAAGTTATTATTACTTGCTGCCTCATAACGGAAAGCACGGGCATCGAATTCACGAATTTTATATTGAGCAAGGAATCCAGCCTTTAATGTAGAAGTAGTGCTACCCCAGTTGAGTTGCTTGCTGTAATCAGCTTTACCGCCCAAAGTATTTTCCAATAACTCACTCCAGAAACGGTAAGTATTTCTTAATGCGATACCGTAAGGAATTGATTTATCATTTTGCTGAGACAAACTTTTCTGATAAGGCTGAGAACGATAATCAGGTTGATCTTTCTGCGTAAAAGCATAGTTCAGGTTCCATTTAAACTTATCATTCTTTTCACCCACTGCATGTTCTCCTTCGAGCTGTGTACTGAAAATGGTTTTTACCATCGCAATAGCGATTCTATTCTTGTTGATGTATTGAAGATCATTGAAGTTAGCACCTTCTCTGATCGTATTGCTGTTGTCAAAAACCCTATTGAATAGATTCTTCAAAACAAACTTATTCTTTCCTTTTTTATAGCCTACGTTCAGTAAAGCACCTAAACTGGTACTGAAAGAATAAGAAGTATCTGCATAATCAAAAAGCAGGTTATTGGTTCCGGTTGCATCACCGTATTGTTGTCTATCAGTAACCTGAATGGTTTGTGAGTTTCTATAAGTTACTGCACCCAATACACCGTAGGTACCACCTTTTTTACCATTGAACTTCTTAGCAAAGTTGATTTGTCCATTTAAGCCGGGTAATGCTTTAGAAATGTCATCTCCATAAGTATTATACATTCTTCTAGAGACTTCGATCTTTTGTTCTGTAGACAGCGCTCTCCATCTGTTGGTAGATGGAAAACGTGAAGGGAAGGTTCTTGTACCATCATCAAATCCTAAATAATCCAAACTACCTCTGTGACCGATATTAAAATCTTTACCGGTTGAAATGGTGTTGTATGAGGTAGAGAACGCCAATCCGAAAGCATTTTTATAAGGAATGTCTTTGGTTGTCACCTGAACAATGCCACCGGAAAATTCGCCGGGCATATCCGGAGTAGCGGTTTTGTTGATCAACACGTTATCGATCATATCTGAAGGCACTACGTCAAAAGAGAAAGTTCTTCTATCAGGCTCAGTGCTAGGCATCACCGCACCGTTAATGGTTGCAATGTTATAACGGTCATTCAATCCACGAACGATCACATATTTATCATCCTGAACACTCGTACCTGTAACACGCTTCAATACTTCACCCACATTACGATCGGGAGATTTTTTAATAGATTCAGAAGAGATACCATCTGACACACTGGTATTGTTTTTCTGCATGCTCAAAACTGCATTCGCAGACTCACGACGAGCTGGTGTTGCAGTAACTACTACTTCATCCAATTCCTTCTTTTGTTCTACCAATACGATATTGAGTTCATTCAGCTGTCCATTGGTAACAGCGATCTCGTTGATCGTTTTAGTTTTGTACCCTGTCAGAGAAAAAGTGAGTTCATAAGAACCCGGAGCCAGTCTGATACTGAAACGACCTTCCACATCTGTGGTGACGTTGATCTTTTTAGCTGCATTATAAATCGTTACCCCGGTGAGTGCTTCATTGTTAGAAGCAGAAGTTACTTTTCCGGAAAGTGTTCCTGTTTGAGCAGATAACACAGAGAGCAACAGGAAAGATAAAAGGGTTAAGAACGTAGATTTCACAGTGTTTATTTTGCGGCAAAAGTATTACCGCTATGTTACCGCTATGTTACCCCAATGTTAAGGGAATATTACCTGACGGTATTTAAGGGGATATTAATGTAAAATCCTAGAAGTAAGGTAGATTAAAAAAAATAGCCGAAGTAGAAACTTCGGCTCTGCTTTTAATCCGTACCCTATGAAAACAATCTTTTCCCGATCAAATCGGGATGAATCATTTAAATCGCCTGTTGATTTTTTCCTCACGGGATACGACACTTATAACGCAGGGCATTGTCTTTTTATTTTATACGGATAGAAAAAAAATTAAATACTGCGCTTAATCGTTATTTATTGTGAATTTTGCAGGATGATGTTGATTGATACCCACTGTCATTTATATTCAACTGAATTCGGGGAAGAAATACCCGATATTATTGAAAAAGCCCAAAAAGTTGGCGTCGATAAGTTTTACTTACCTGCTATTGATAGTGAAGTGATCCAAGCCATGCTGGATCTCGAATCTACCTATCCCAACATATGTTTTGCAATGATGGGACTTCATCCTTGCTCAGTGAAAGAAAACGTGGAACATGAGCTTTCCATTGTAAAGGAATGGCTTGACAAAAGGGATTTTGTGGCTGTGGGTGAGATAGGCCTTGATTTTTATTGGGATAAAACCTTCCTTGTAGAACAGAAAAAAGCATTTGATGTACAAATGAGTTGGGCACTAGCGATGAATAAACCCATCGTCATTCACACACGTAATGCTATGCAAGAAACCATTGATATGGTTAAACCTTATGCAAAGAAGGGATTGAAGGGAATATTTCATTGTTTTAGCGGCAGCTATGAATCTGCTAAACAAATCATTGATATGGGCTTTCTTTTAGGTATTGGCGGTGTTCTGACTTATAAAAATGCCGGATTACCTGCTGCTTTGGAAAACATTGGTTTAGAACATATGGTATTAGAAACTGATGCCCCTTATTTGAGTCCAGTTCCATACCGAGGCAAGAGAAATGAAAGCAGCTATCTCCTAGAAATAGCGATCAAACTGGCAGAGGTCAAGAAAGTGTCTTTAGAAGATGTTGCTACTATCACTACTGCCAATGCTCAAAAAATATTCGGAAACTGAGGAGCGAAGCGCTATTTTTGCAGTCCTCAAAAAAGTTCTTTCTATCAATATATTATAAATACAGAGAGGTGTCCGAGTGGTTGAAGGAGCACGCCTGGAAAGTGTGTATACGGGAAACCGTATCGAGGGTTCGAATCCCTTCCTCTCTGCCAGAATCAATTTAATAAGATATACTAAAAGTACAAAAGCCTGCAAAATCAAGTGTTTGCGGGCTTTTTTGCTTTTTAGCATTACCCCAATTTACCCCACTTTACGGGTATAGTTGAGCGCGTAAATCGTGGAGTTCACTCCATTTTACAAAAGACGCACAAAAACTTACGCAAGTCATTCTTTATTAACACTTTATAAGAAAGGAACTATAGAATTAGCAATTCTAGAAATGTAATTTTATCATCTTTCAAAGTGCGTAAAATGGAAAAAAGTTTTGGTCTGTTTTTTTACCTCAAAAAATCAAAAAAACTCAATGGCAATGTGCGTCCTGTTTATTTACGGATAACAGTTAATGGGGTCTCTTGTGACATTTCTATAAAAAGGAAATGCGATTTGAACTCTTGGAATACAAATTCTGGTAGAATGGACGGAAAGACAGAACAAGCAAGGTCTCTAAATTCCTATTTGGATGTTTTACAAAGAAAAGTCTACGAAGCCCGCAAACACCTAGAGCAAAAAGATCACCCTATAACGGCAGAAAATATCAAGACAGTTTTATTGGGAAAAGAAATCAATGAGCGTAAACATATGTTGATGCAGATCTTTAAACACCATAATGATCAAATGACTCAACTTGTTGGAAAGGAATATGCTCCAGGAACACTTGAACGATATATCACCTCCTATAGGCATACACAATCCTTTTTGGAATGGAAGTATAAATTATCTGATATTGATATTAACAGACTCAATTATGAATTTATCGCCGAATATGAATTCTGGCTTAAGAGTGTTCGTAATTGTGATCATAATACTTCTATGAAGTACTTGAGTAATTTTCGAAAAATTGTCAATCGTTGCTTATTAAACGGGTGGTTGCAAAGAAATCCCTTTCTAGGATTCAAAATGACTAAAAGAGAAGTAGAAAGAGTTGTCTTAACTGAATCGGAATTAAAAGCATTATCATCCAAACAATTCTCGACAGAAAGGCTCAACTTGGTAAGAGATATTTTTTTATTTAGTTGTTATACTGGTTTAGCTTATGCAGATGTTCAAAAACTAAAACGAAGTGAAATAATTATTGGTGTGGATGGTGAAAAATGGGTGGTCAGTAGGCGCCAAAAAACAGATATTACCGCCAAAATTCCTTTATTACCAATGGCGTTAAAAATAGTAGACCAATATAAGCATCACCCGCAAAGCATACTAAGAGACAGAGTGCTTCCTATTCCAAGTAATCAAAAGATGAATGCATATCTAAAAGAGATAGCCGATCTATGTGAGATTTCTAAAAAATTGACTTTTCATATTGCCCGTCACACATTCGCAACTACTGTAACCTTGAGTAATGGTGTGCCGATTGAGACTGTTTCAAAAATGCTTGGGCATCGAAATTTAAAAACGACGCAACACTATGCAAAGATTTTAGACATAAAAATTAGTGATGATATGAGCCGTTTAAAGGAAAAGCTAAATACAAAAATTTAGACTAAAGCTTTGCAGTAAACATTAAACTGATCGTTTTATTTAAATATTTTGTTATTTTAAATATTTTACATATTTTCAATTTCCCCCACTTTTATATCCCCCCAACAAGAATAGTGTTATTATAATAATGAATAACATCATGTTAATGATGTTACCTTTTTTGTTTGGTCATTAATTTAAAATATAAAACCACTGCTATGAGACAAAAAACACTTATTCCTGTTTTTTTTTGAGCATTACTAATGCTCATGTTAACAGCTTGTA
>JBDKEH010000007.1:0-31672 GCA_039795345.1 Bacteroidota bacterium | reverse complement strand
CCTATTGATCCGATACGTGAACGAATGGTAATGTCGCTTGCAACATTTGCAGGAAGCAATGGTAATCTGTTGGTAGAAGATCCATTGGCTTGTCATAGTGTAGCATTGAAACATCCTGTATTGAATAATTATGAATTAGAAAAGATACGAAGCATTGATACCGGTATTTTCCAAGCTAAAACTTTACAAACTTATTTTCGAGCAGATGGTAAGCCGGGTTCTTTAAAAGCAGGCCTAGACAGAATTTGCAGGTATGCAGCCGATGCTGTTGAAGATGGTTTTGAAGTCTTGATTTTAACAGACAGGGCCATTGATTCTGATCATGCACAAATTCCCTCTTTGTTAGCAACTGCAGCGGTGCATCATCATCTGATTCGTAAGGGCTATCGCGGACAGGTAGGCATCATTGTAGAAGCGGGTGATGTTTGGGAAGTACATCATTTTGCTTGCTTGATTGCATTTGGCGCAACAGCCATCAATCCATACCTCGCATTATCTTCTATTAGAGATATGAAGTTGAGTGATAAACTGCAAACAGAACTGGATACAGATCAACTCAAAAAGAACTATATCAAAGCAGTCAATGAAGGTTTATTGAAAGTATTCTCGAAAATGGGCATCTCCACTTTGCAGTCTTACCAAGGTGCGCAGATCTTTGAGATCATAGGCTTGAATAAAAAAGTAGTCGACACTTATTTCACAGGAGCAACATCTAGGATCGAAGGTATGGGACTGGATGAGATCGCAAAAGAAACCTTAGCGAAACATTTCTTTGCCTTTGGCAAAAAAGATATTCCTGTAGATCGATTACCCGTTGGAGGTATTTATCAATGGAAGCGTAAAGGAGAATTTCATTTATTCAATCCACAAACGATACACCTCTTACAACATGCTACCAAAAGCAATGATTACATCACTTTCAAAAAATACTCGAAACTCATCAATGATCAGTCTGAGAAAGCCTGCACTTTACGCAGTCTATTTCAGTTCAGAAAAAATCGTCCATCCATATCCATTGATGAAGTAGAGCCTGCGGAAAACATTTACAAAAGATTCGCTACAGGTGCTATGTCTTTCGGCTCTATTTCATGGGAAGCACATACCACCCTGGCCATTGCCATGAACAGATTGGGTGGCAAAAGCAATACAGGTGAAGGCGGAGAAGATGAAATTCGATATGAACGATTAGCGAATGGTGATTCGATGCGTTCATCGATCAAACAAGTGGCATCAGCAAGGTTTGGTGTCACCAGTTTGTATTTGACAGAAGCCGACGAACTACAAATCAAGATGGCACAAGGGGCGAAACCCGGTGAAGGTGGACAATTACCCGGACATAAAGTAGATGAATGGATCGGTAAAACAAGACATGCCACACCCGGTGTAGGGTTGATCTCTCCACCACCCCACCACGACATTTATTCGATTGAAGATCTGGCGCAGTTGATCTTTGATTTAAAGAATGCCAACAGACAAGCGCGCATCAATGTAAAACTCGTTTCAAAAGCAGGTGTAGGAACGATCGCAGCAGGTGTTGCTAAAGCGAAGGCAGATGTTGTTTTGATATCAGGACATGACGGTGGAACAGGCGCCTCTCCTATCAGCTCTATCAAACATGCCGGACTACCTTGGGAATTAGGATTGGCAGAAACACATCAAACACTGGTGAAAAATAAATTGAGGAGTCGCATCGTAGTGCAAGCAGATGGACAAATGAAAACCGGAAGAGATATTGCGATTGCAACGCTACTGGGTGCAGAAGAATGGGGCGTTGCAACAGCCGCATTGATCGTAGAAGGATGCATCATGATGCGTAAATGTCATTTGAATACTTGCCCGGTGGGTGTTGCAACACAAGACCCCGAATTAAGAAAACGATTTGCGGGAGATCCGGATCATGTTGTCAACTTTTTCAAATTCATCACACAAGAATTGAGAGAGATCATGGCCGAGTTGGGTTATAGAACGGTGAATGAAATGGTAGGACAAGTTGACACATTGGAAATGAGGGATGACATTACGCATTGGAAATACGAAAAACTGGATATGTCAGCAGTACTCTTCAAAGAGCCTGAATCATTGTACACAGCATTGTATCAACAAGAAGAACAGGATCATGGATTGAGTAGTGTATTGGATTGGAGATTATTAGCATTAGCACAACCGGCCATTGATAGAAAAGAAAAAGTGAGAGGAAGTTTGGAAATTAAAAATACAGATCGAACAGTAGGCACTATTCTTTCCAATGAGATCACAAAAAAATACAGAGCTGTGGGGCTTCCCGATGATACGATTCATTTTTGTTTCAAAGGAACAGCAGGACAAAGCTTCGGTGCATTTAATACCAAAGGCATTACACTGGAATTAGAAGGAGATGCCAATGATTATTTGGGGAAGGGATTAAGTGGTGCTCGATTAGTTGTTTATCCAGCAAAAAATTCAGCTTTTGTTCCCGAAGAAAATATCATTGTCGGAAATGTGGCTTTGTATGGAGCAACATCCGGAAAAGCATTCATCAGAGGAAAAGCGGGTGAGCGATTTGCTGTTAGAAATTCAGGTGCTGAAGTGGTTGTTGAAGGTGTTGGAGATCATGGCTGTGAATATATGACAGGAGGAAAAGCCATCATACTCGGTACCACAGGAAGAAATTTTGCAGCAGGCATGAGTGGAGGTATTGCCTATATCTATGATGTGGAGGGATCTTTCCCGGATAAGTGTAATATGGAAATGGTAGCATTGGATCCTTTAGAAATGGAAGACATCGCTTATCTCAAAGAAATGATCACACAACATTATCAATATACCAATAGCACAGTGGCAGGATTTATTCTGAATGATTTCGATCATCAACTCAGAAACTTTGTGAAAGTATTTCCGGCAGATTATAAAAAAGCATTACAAAAGAAAGCTACTGTCACACAAACAAACTAACCACTCAATCATTTTTATGGGTAAACCAACAGGCTTTATAGAATTTGACAGGATCCATCCTTTAAAAAGATCACCAAAGGAAAGAATTGGAGATTATAAAGAGTTTGTGGAACGAATGACAGAAGATGAATTGAATCAGCAATCAGCACGCTGCATGAATTGCGGCGTTCCCTTTTGTCACAGTGGTTGCCCTTTAGGCAATATCATTCCCGAATTCAACGATGCCGTGTATAGACAAAACTGGCATGAAGCTTATGAGTTACTAAGCGTAACGAATAATTTCCCTGAATTCACCGGACGTATTTGTCCGGCTCCTTGTGAGAGTGCATGTGTTTTGGGTATCAATCAAAATCCCGTAGCCATTGAAGAAATAGAAAAGCATATCATTGAAACGGCTTTTGAAAAAGGATTTGTACAACCCAGAAAACCCAAAGTAAGAACCGGAAAAAAAATAGCTGTGGTAGGTTCAGGTCCGGCAGGATTAGCGGCCGCTGCTCAACTGAATTATGCGGGGCATCAGGTAACAGTGTTTGAAAGAGATGCATATCCGGGTGGATTGCTTCGTTATGGAATTCCTGATTTTAAATTGGAGAAATGGGTGGTTGAGCGAAGGGTTAATTTATTAGAAGAAGAAGGAGTTGTGTTCCAATGCAATGCGCATGTGGGAGTGAATATTGGTATCAATGATCTGTTGAGAGCATATCAAGCGATTGTATTAACAGGTGGCTCTACCATTCCGAGAGATTTGAAGATCCCAGGTCGTGAATTGAAAGGAGTACATTTTGCAATGGACTTTTTGAAGCAACAAAACCAACGTGTATCAGGTGAGAAGATCGAAGCGAAGGAGTTGTTGGCATCGGACCAACATGTTGTAGTAATTGGCGGTGGAGATACAGGAAGTGATTGCGTAGGCACTTCAAATAGACATGGAGCATTATCTGTGACACAATTGGAATTGATGCCTAAGCCACCCGAGAAAAGAACAGCTACCATGCCCTGGCCTACATATCCAATGATATTAAAAACCACATCCTCGCATGAAGAAGGTGCGAACCGACAATGGGCTGTTGTAACAAAAGCATTCATAGGAGATAAAAGTGGGCAATTAAAAGGACTGCTGATCGCAGATATTCAATGGAAGGCTTCAACAGAATCTCAACCTGCAGGTTTTGAGGAGATACCGGGCACTGAAAGAGAAATCCCCTGTACAATGGCTTTATTGGCCATGGGCTTTATGCATCCACAGCATAATGGATTGATTGCCGAGTTGGGTGTGGAACTAGATGAAAGAGGGAATGTAAGGGCGAATGAAAAGCAATACCAAACCAGCATACCGAAGATATTTACCGCGGGCGATATGCGTAGAGGGCAATCATTGGTTGTTTGGGCGATCAGTGAAGGAAGAGAATGCGCAAGAAGTGTAGATCAGTATTTAATGGGCACATCTGTACTCGAATCAAAGGATCAAAGCTACTTAATTAATACATAATTATTTTTAGTATATTTTATTTTAAAAGCCTTTCAAAATTCTTTGAAAGGCTTTTTTTCATACAAAATAGGTGTAAAAGGAAAAAATGAAGCTATTATTTCCAAAAAAATAAACAGATATTAATTATTTAAATGTTAATATTTTATTTAAAAAAGATATAGTAATTAAGTATTTTGGCTATCAGATTATTGAATTAAAATAATCATAATGTTAAATTTAAAACCCTAGTATGAAAAAAATGACCATTCAGAAGATCGCTCCATTTGCAGCTTTAGTGGCTGTAGCACTGGCAGCTTTGTTGATCCCATCCTTACCCAATTATACGGATGAGGCAGGAGCCTACAGTGCTGCCGACATTACTTGGATTTTAGTAGCCACCGCTTTGGTATTTTTAATGACCCCGGGGCTAGCCTTTTTTTATGGCGGGATGGTACATCGCAAAAATGTGATCTCGACCATGATCAAAAGTGTTGTAGCAACCGGTGTTGTGAGCATATTATGGGTTACAGTTGTTTACAGCCTATGCTTTGGCGAATCGGTGGGTGGTTTTATCGGCAACCCTTCTACTCACCTATTTTTTAAAGGAATCAACTCAGGTGCGCCTTGGAGCCTTGCCCCTACTATTCCTATTACATTATTCGCATTGTTTCAATTGATGTTTGCCATCATTACACCCGGTCTGGTTGTAGGTGCAGTGGCTGAACGTATCAAATTCACATCTTATATCGTATTCATCGCGCTGTTCAGTCTATTGGTTTATGCACCCATCGCACATTGGACCTGGCATCCGGAAGGATTTTTATTCAAAATGGGCGCATTGGATTTTGCCGGCGGAACAGTGGTACATATTTCAGCAGGTTGTGCAGCCTTGGCGGGTGCTTTGGTTTTAAAACGCAGACAAGCACATGTGGATCAAAAAGAAATTCCACCAGCCAATATTCCTTATGTATTGATCGGTACAGGATTGTTATGGTTTGGTTGGTTTGGTTTTAATGCCGGTTCTGCTTTAGGTGCAAATGCACTGGCTGTTTCTGCATTTGCTACTACGAATACTGCTGCTGCTGCTGCAGGTTTATCATGGATGTTCTTTGATGTACTCAGAGGTAAAAAACCTTCTGTACTCGGATTCTGTATCGGTGCCGTTGTTGGATTGGTTGCCATTACTCCGGGCGCAGGATTTGTAGCCATCCCTCAATCCATTTTTATTGGTGTACTCTCTGCGATCATTTCCAACATCGCAGTTTATTATAAGTCGAAATCTAAACTAGATGATACACTCGATGTATTCCCTTGTCATGGTATAGGCGGAATGGTAGGTATGCTCCTCACCGGCATCTTCGCAACAAAAACAGTGAACAGTGCCGGTGCAGACGGACTTTTTTATGGCAATGCCACTTTCTTCTTTACACAGTTGAAGGCATTGGGAATTGTTGTGGCATACAGTTTTGCAGTTTCTTACGGCATTTTTAAATTCATCAATTTCATACTTCCATTGCGTGTTAGCTCTGAAGAAGAATTACTGGGATTGGATGCAACACAGCACAACGAAAAATATGTTCAGGGGACTTTACTGGTAGAAGAAAATGGATACCTGAAAGAAAGTATGCTCGCTGATTAATCTATCTATCCGTACTGTGATGAATGCTGACCCATTGATCGCAGTACATTCTCTTTTCTCTCAACGATACGCTAAAGAAAATAAGGTACAGCCATATGATAAACCTCTGACCAGGTTTAGCGGCTGTACCTATTTGTTAATTATAAAACCAATTGCAATGTTACGCAAAATTTTAACCCTTTCAACAGCAGTATGCGGCTGCATCACCCTTACCGCACAATCTGATTCATCAAAAAAAGCAACAACAATCATTTCCGGATCTGTAGATGCCTACTACCGCTACAGCTTTTCTGATGCCCCTTCAAAAACCAACAACTTTACCAGTTTCACTCACTCTCAGAATTCATTTGAACTGGGTATGGCTTCCATAAAAGCGGAACATACTATGGGTAGGGCAACTGCAGTTGCAGATATCGGCTTCGGCAGAAGGGCACAAGAATTCTCGTATAATGATGCGGGTTCTTTGGCTGCTATCAAACAAATGTACTTGAGCTATGCTGTTTCTGATAACGTAAAAATCACCATGGGTAAATGGGCAACCCATGTTGGCTATGAATTGGTTGATGCACCCGGTAACAGAAACTACAGTATGTCTTATGGTTTTTCCTATGGACCATTTTTTCATACAGGTGTCAAAGCAGATGTATCACTCGGCGGCAAAAGCGCATTGATGATCGGCGTTTCTAATCCCACAGACCATTCAACCACCACTACTTCTGCGAAATTCATACTAGCACAATTCAGTACCGCCTTTGCAGATGATCGCTGGAAAGTATATGCGAATTTTCAAGGTGGCAATGGTACTACTCAATATAACATCGTTACAACCGGAGCTCTTGCCGATAAATGGAGTATCGCATATGACGGCAGCCTGCAATCGTATTGTTTATTAGGACAAAGATCCAGTTGGAAAAGTCATGCTGCTTATTTAAACTATGATCCTATACCCTCACTTGGATTTACACTCCGACAAGATTATTTTGATGATAGAAAGCTAACACCTGTAGGTATTGGCGGGAAAGTGTGGGCCTCTACCCTTTCTGCAAATCTCAAAAAAGATAATCTCACGATCATACCTGAAATAAGAATCGATCAATCTGCACAAGAAGTATTCTTTAAAGGTGCCAGTAGCACCAATACAAAAAGCAATATCGCTTTTCTAATCGCAGCAGTCTATAAGTTTTAGTAATACTTTGATGTACATGATGCAGACCGATACAGAATAGTATCGGTCTTTTTGTGTCAAACCTATTAATTCGTTATGTTCGGGATATGAATCCCATACTGAGACTTTTACAATTGCTGTATTGTGCTTATGCATTCTTACTTTTTGTGCTCATTATGCTATTGGTCTTTCCTTTTGTTCTGCTATCACTGGCTTTTGGAAAAATCACCGGAGGAAATCTGATTTATCGACTTTGTATGATTTGGGCACGTACCTGGTATTTTTTGATCGGTGTTCAACATGAAGAATTATATGAGTCCCCACATGATCCTACAAAGCAATACATATTTGTAGCAAACCATATCTCATACATGGATATTCCCCCTCTGGTATTGATCGCACACCAACCCATCAGGATATTAGGGAAATATGAAATGGTGAAGATCCCTGTTTTTGGATGGATATACAGAGCTGCAGTGGTGTTAGTAGACCGTAAAAATGCAGAGACCCGTTCCAAAAGTGTTCGTGCACTTAAAGCCGCTTTGAAGCATGGTATTTCCATTTTTATCTTTCCCGAAGGTACTTTTAATGTAAGCCCTACTCCTTTAAAAGATTTTTATGATGGTGCATTTCGTATTGCAATAGAAACTGAAACAGCCATTAAACCTGTTTTACTAATAGATACTCTTGAAAGATTGCATTTCAATAGCATATTCTCTCTTACTCCCGGAAAAAGCAGAGTTGTATTCCTAGATGAGATACCTGTTCAAGGTTTGTCGATGCAAGACATTCCAGAACTGAAAGAGAAAGTATACAAAATAATGGATGCAGGACTTCGCCGTTATCGAACTTACCCTACGGCATAAGCCTTATTTTTGATCAAATTAGTTATTGTGTACGCAGAGATCATTATACCACTTGCTTTACCCCTGAATTATACCTGGGCCATTCCTAAGGCTTTTCAGGAAAGAGTACAGCCTGGTATTCGTGTGGAAGTGATGCTGGGTAAGAGTAAAAAATATGCAGGCATCATTAAAAAGATCCACCACAATAAACCAGAAGCATTTGAACCCAGAGATATCATCAATATTCTTGACCATGAACCCATCATTCACCAAGAACAATTGGCTTTTTGGGAATGGATGGCGAACTATTATATGTGTACGGAAGGCGAGATCATGCAGGCTGCCATTCCGGCCAACTTAAAACTATCCAGTGAAAGTATTTTGGTATGGAATGAAGAGAGAAACTTGAATTTTAGTGACCTCACCGATAATGAATACATTGTAGCAGAAGCACTCGAATTGAAAAAAGAACTTCGGCTGAGTGAGGTACAAGAATTACTGGATGTTACTCATGTATACCCCATCATTAAAAAGCTGATCGAGAAAGAAGTTTGTTATGTGTGGGAGGAATTAAAAGAAAAGTACAAAGAAAAAAAACAAACTTATATATCCTTACATCCACACTATAAGGATGAAGAGAAATTGGCAGAGTTACTCAATAGTTGGACGAAAGCTCCCAAACAAATGGAGTTGTTATTGGCTTTTCTGCATTTACAACGGACGGAAGGAGAAGTAATACAAAATGAACTTTTAAAAAAGTCGAATGCCACTGCCGCTCAGCTAAAAGGTTTGGTAGATAAAGGAATTCTGCTTTCAGAAAAAAGAAGCACCGATAGAATTAACTACGGAGATCGTTCTGTGGTTATCAACTTTACGCTTTCAGCTGCGCAAGAAAAAGCATTATCTGAAATACGTTCTGCATTCGTAGAGAAATCTGTATGCTTATTACATGGTGTTACTGCCAGTGGTAAAACACAGATCTATACCAAACTGATTGAAGAACAAATCAAAGAAGATAAACAGGTTTTATACATGTTACCTGAAATCGCTTTGACTGCACAGATCATCAGAAGATTACAAGAATACTTTGGCGGACATATAGCGATCTATCATTCCAAGTTCAATGCAAATGAGAGAGTGGAAATATGGAATAAGGTCAAGAGTGGGGAGATCAAAGTGATACTTGGAGCAAGATCTTCCTTGTTTTTACCCTTTAAAAATCTTTCTCTGATCATTGCAGATGAAGAGCATGATGGATCATACAAACAACAAGACCCTGCTCCCAGGTATCATGCAAGAGATGCTGCGGTGTATTATGCCAACTTATTTCGTGCAAAGGTTTTATTAGGAAGTGCTACACCCTCTGTAGAAAGCTACTCCAACTGTGAACAAGATAAATATGGACTGGTTCAATTAACAGAAAGATTCGGGGATGCACAGTTACCCGCCATTGAGTTGATCGATGTTAAAAAATTTCAACAAAAGGGCAAGATAGCTTTTACAGAACCAATGTTGGAAGCCATCCAACAATCATTACAGCAAAAAAAACAAGTGATCCTTTTCCAAAATAGAAGAGGCTATGCTCCGTATTTGATCTGTAATACCTGTGGTTGGATACCACAATGCAAGAACTGTGATGTTACCTTAACCTATCATAAGTTTAAAAATAAACTGACTTGTCACTATTGTGGCACTCATTATCCTGTCATTCATACATGTGCTGCTTGTGGTAGCCATGATTTCACTCAAAAGAATTTTGGGACAGAGCAGATCGAAGAGTTATTGAATGAATATTTTCCGGAAGCACGCATTGCAAGAATGGATTATGACAGTGTGAAAGGGAAACATGACCATGACAGTTTGATCAAACAATTTGAACAGCAGAAATTAGATATTCTTGTGGGTACACAGATGGTAGTAAAAGGACTTGATTTTGATCATGTAAACTTAGTCGGCATCATTGATGCAGATGGAATACTTGGATTTACAGATTTCAGGGTCAATGAGAAAGCGTATCAGCTCATGGAACAAGTAAGTGGAAGAGCCGGGAGAAAAGATGAATTGGGAAAAGTACTGATACAGGTGAGTAATACCAGACACCCGGTACTCAGCTTTGTTCAACAGCATCAATATGAGGCTTTATACAAATACGAAATAGATAACAGAAAACAATTTGGCTATCCCCCATTTACGCGTTTGATACAGCTAACATTCAAGCATAAAGAAAAACACATTGCTGAAGAAGCCGCTCATGTACTCATGAAGGGTATGTCAGCTAATTTTTTGAAAGAAATGGCAGGACCTGCCCAACCTGTGGTAGACAGGATCAGAAACCAATATCTTTGGGAAGTATTGATGAAGCTACCGAAAGATGTACAACGAATACAACAGTGCAAAAGAGAGATCTTGCAACAGATAGTCATCATACAATCAAATAAAAGATATAAAGCAGTCAGGATCATCATTAATGTAGACCCATTTTAGTCTGGAAAAGCCATCAATATGTATCACGGAACACTTTTTTTACCCGATCGATCACTGAAAGCTTATAACAGTTTCGGGCTAGATGTTCGGGCCCGTTTGTTTGCATCATTCAATAATATGGATGCACTTCAGGAAATGCTGGAGCACTACAACGAACTCCCTTATATGCCATTGTTGATACTGGGTGGTGGAAGTAATATTTTGTTTACCCGAGATGTGGATGGACTTGTTTTAAAAAATGATCTTAGGGGTATTGAACTCATCGATGAAGACAAAGATTTTTATTATGTAAAAGCGATGGCCGGCGAGAATTGGCATCAGTTTGTTTTGCATTGTATTGAAAAAGGATATGCCGGATTGGAAAACCTAAGTTTAATCCCGGGTAATGTTGGAGCATCCCCAATGCAAAATATTGGGGCGTATGGCGTAGAAATCAAAGATGTTTTTCATTCGTTGGAGGCGTGGCATATCAATGAGAAACATCGGGAGATCTTTTACCTGAAAGACTGTGAATTTGGGTATCGGGAAAGTGTTTTTAAGGAGAAATATCGCAACCGCTTTATTATTACGAGTGTCACTTATCGACTACGTAAGCAACCGCAATTTCAAACCTCTTATGGAGCCATAGAACAGGAATTGGAAAAAATGAAAGTGGCTGAGTTAAGTATAAAGGCCATTTCTGATGCAGTTATCAGGATCAGACAATCAAAATTACCTGACCCGGCTATCGTTGGTAATGCCGGGAGTTTCTTCAAAAACCCAACGATTTCTATTGGACGTTTCCAAAACTTACAAGAAAAATTTCCGGCTATTGTTGGATACCCCGTCAACGAAACCAGAGTAAAACTTGCTGCAGCATGGCTGATTGAACAATGTGGCTGGAAGGGGTATCGCAAAGGTGATGCCGGCTGTCATGAAAAGCAAGCATTGGTTTTAGTGAATTATGGAAATGCAACAGGCGCAGATATTTTCAAGCTATCTACTGAAATCATGCAGTCTGTTTTTGAAAAATTTGGCATTCACCTAGAGAGAGAAGTAAACATTGTATAACTAATACAAGCAACAAAAAAACGCTCCGATGAATATCGGAGCGTTTTTTTATTACAGAAACAAACTTGTTCCTTGTATTTTCTTTCTTGATACGATTAATAGTATTTCAACTTCATTTCAACTCTTCTGTTCAAAGCACGTCCTGCTGCAGTTTTGTTATCAGCAACCGGCTTAGAAGAACCATATCCTTCAGAAGTAAGTCTTGAAGCATCAATTCCTTTGCTTACTAAATAGTCATATACCGTTTTAGCACGGTTTTGGCTTAAAGGCAGATTCACTTTGTCAGAACCTGTAGCATCTGTATGTCCTTCAATATCCAATTTCAGTGCAGCATCATCAGATAAGATTTTAACCACCTCATCCAATGGAGCATATGATTTAGCCTGCAGCTTATTACTTCCTGTAACAAAGAAGATATTTTTTGCACTTGCAGTTACTTTCTTAATTACTTCTTCTTTGATAGCAGGACAACCATTGTTTTCTTTAACACCGGCTACTGTAGGACATTTGTCTTCTTCATCATTAACACCATCTTTATCAGTGTCAGGTACAGGACAACCTTGGTAACGAGCTACACCTGCTACGGTTGGGCACTTATCTTCTTCGTCATTGATACCATCTTTATCGGTATCAGGAATTGGACAACCATCATATTTAGCCAATCCTTTAACGGTAGGGCATTTATCATTTTCATCATTGATGCCATCGCCATCTGTATCAGGAACAGGACAACCATTGTATTTAGCTGTACCGGCTACAGTTGGACACTTATCGCTGTTATCCAAGATACCATCTCCATCAGTATCTTTTTCAACTGGCGGTGGTGGCGGTGGAGGAGTTACTTTTACCGGCTCCTTTTTGTCTTTTAATGGAGAAGCAATTCCCAGTGAATAAGCAAAATTGTTTACAGCCAGATTTGAAATAGCTGATCTGTGAACGAATTGTGTATGAAGAAAAGTTTCTTGTCCGAGGTTAAATTGCAAACCGGCACCAATCGGTGCATAAGCAGCAAAATAGGTACCTGCATACATAGAAGCGCCAAACCCAAAGGACAGGTAAGGAACAACAGTATATTTATCTGTCAATAATTTGATATTGGCAGCCGCATCCAATTCCAAAAGAAACTTACTGCTGGTAGGAGGAGTAACGCCAGACTTCGGATAGAAAGGATAACGTACAAAAGAACCTGTCAATGTACCCTGAAAATCAACGTATTCAGTAAGTCCTTGAAAATACTGAAAACTCAATCCTGGATCTAGTCTCTTGAATGGAGTCCATTGTCTGTTAGATATTACAGAAGATAAAGACGTTCTACTGATCAGGTCAGAAGTAGACATGTCTTTCAAAACAAAGTTAACTCCAAGTGATGGTCTTTTTTTATAGCTAACCGGAGTGGTCTGCGCGAATGCAGTAAGTACCAAACCGCTGGCTATCAGGGAAAAAAGAAGTTTCTTCATAACAGTATTTTATTGATTGGCACAAAAATACATGGTGAAACTGATTTTTCGAAAATTAAGATAACTTTAAGTTATTCCGAACTTATTCCCAAAGTCTATTCAGATACAGGAATCACTGGTTGAACGGAAACTTTTACCAGACCACGTTGAATGAAATCCAGCTGTTTTGCTGCGTTTCGGGTTAAATCTACCACCCTGCCCTTCTTTTTCATTCGGTTATGCATACGGTCCGTTATGAGCACTATTACGCTTTTGTTATTTCTTAAATTGGTAACCTTTACAAGCGTATTTAACTTGAAATGGTTGCTGGCGGCCGTCATCCCTGCATTTCTAAAAATGCTGCCATTGGCTGTTTTTCTGCCTTCAAACTTTGAACTGTAATAGCTGGCAACCCCCTTGATGGGTTTTCCATGAGGAACGAGAGAGTCTCCTAAAATATCCTCGTGAATAGTAGGAATCGTGTCTTTTGAAAAACGACTGGTATCGCTACCATCCGTTTTCCTTTCCCGCATAGTGTCTATGACAGGAATGGTATCAATGGGCAATGTATCTCCCGGAGCTAACGGTTTCCCAACCGGAAGCAGAAAATACAAGACACTGATAAGGTATACAATTATTTTCATGATGTTTTATTCTTAACCGCCCAATCCTACCTTGAGTAATATTACTCATCCTCCACCCGAAATACAAATGAGGATATACACATACGGTCATGCCCCTTTACCCAAACACCATGCCAGAAAAGAGAAAAGGAATAAAATTTTAATTGATTAAAAATTTTTAATAAATTAATAATCAAATAATTAAGTAAAATAATTGTAATTTTTCAAACCCACCTTAATGAAGAAACATGATCAATAACTATGACGTATTCTGGTCATTTAGTCCCGATATTTACTCACCTTTTCATCAGAAGTCATGTCCCGCTCCGAACGGATCTGAAATTGCACCTGCAAAACCCACTCATCGCATTTTCGGTTCACAAGAAATGAATTAATAGTGTCAATAAGCCTTGTAACTGTCTTATAATCAGCTTCTACAGAAGTAGAAAATGGGCCAACAGAATAATTTACTCCCGATGCCCTGATCAGATCAATGACCTCGTCGATCCAATGATAAGGATGCTTGTCGCCAGCCATCATCGGCACCAATTGAAGAGATGCGCTAATAATATGGGTATGATTATCCATGAACCGGAGTGATTTCAATAACTGCATTAAGATTTAAGGCGCCATGGATATGGGGAAACACTTCATTAATAGAACCCGCCAACTCAAAAATAACCGGCCTTTCTACCTTTTCTCTATCTATTGTAAGTTTTACCAAACCTTTCTGCCCTTGATAATATCTTTCTAAAACGCCAGCCACCTGGCTTTCCGTACTGCAGTGTATAAAACCCTCAGTTGCAAGACTATCCGCCTCAAATATCCCTACGAGTTTTGCCTTTTCCCACTGCTCTACGGTTGTAATATGATATATTAAATTTGAATTATTCTCCACAACTATATGATATTTAATTATTTATAAAATTTTATTAATTTTTTGTTCTATCAGCATAAGATCTGTCAGGACAATAGCCGTAACCGCTTCTAATACCACAGGAACCCTAAGTGCGATACAAAGATCATGTCTGCCTTTTACCGAAAGTGCATCTAATTGATCGGTCTCTTTATTCCAACTAACTTGCTCCTTAGGAGTTGAAGAAGTAGGTTTTACTGCTACCCTAAATACCAATTCATTACCATTCGTGATTCCCCCGACTACTCCACCGGCATGATTGGAGCCTGTTTTTCCTGATGCATCCAGAATTGGGTCATTATGATCAGAACCGAACATTTTGGCTGCTGCAAAGCCTGCTCCAAATTCTACCCCTTTGATGGCAGGAATCGCAAAGACCGCATGAGCCAATACGGATTCTACCGAATCAAAGAAATGCTCGCCTAAACCGACGGGCAACCCACTCACCCTGCACTCTACTATTCCTCCGATACTATCTTTTTGATCAATGGCTTTTTGCAATCCCTTTTCGATATCCGATTCTCCGCCTATCTCTAAAATGTTTGCTATCGGTGTAGCCTGTTTCAACAATTTCTTTGCAATGACCCCCGCAGCCACCAACGCAACAGTTAAACGACCACTAAAATGTCCGCCGCCTCTATAATCTTCATAACCTCCATATTTCACGCTAGCAGTAAAATCAGCATGCCCCGGACGCGGAATAGCCCGCTGCTTCTCATAATCACCACTTCGGGTATTTTTATTCTCAAATAGGATAGTTAGAGGTGCTCCTGTTGTTTTACCATTGAATACACCGGTTTTGATCAAAGGAATATCATCTTCTTTCCTCGGGGTCGTTCCTTTTTGGGTACCGCCTTTTCTTCGTTCGATATCTACTTCAAAATCAGACACATCGATGGGCAATCCGGCCGGACAACCATCTATAATGACCCCCACACAATCGCCATGGGATTCTCCTATGATATGTACTCTAAATATGCGGCCAAATGAATTCACGGTATTTTGATTTTAGGATAGATAATATCAGCTGATCGATGCGCCCAAATGTTTGAGGTGTTCATAAAAATCAGGATAAGATTTATTGATGGCATCAGCTTCCTGAATTACAACCACCCCATCTGCACATAAACCGGCTACTGCACAAGCCATTGCAATACGATGGTCATGATGAGAATGTACCGTAGCACTTTTGATGCCTGTACCCCCTTTAATGATCATCAGATCATCTTGCAAAGTGATTTCGATACCCAATTTACCAAACTCTTGTTGTAAAGTTATTCCACGATCACTTTCTTTATGCGAAAGTCGACTCACCCCCTCTATCACCGTAGTTCCCGCACAACAAGCTGCTAAAGCTACCAGTGGAGGAAATAGGTCCGGACAATCGGTGGCATTGAAATGAAATGCTTTCAATGGCAATGGTGCTATATCGATATATGCATCTGTGATCGACATTTGACAACCTGAATCCATCAAAGCTTGCAAAACTGCTTTATCAGCCTGGGTAGAAAAGACATCTAACCCTGTTACACGAATTGGACCTGCGATAGCCCCGGCCACCAATAGAAAAGCGGCTCCACTCCAATCCCCTTCCACCTGATACTTCAATACCCCTGCTTTAGGTTCAACGGTTCCATGAAAATGAAAATATTCATGATTGTCATGAGTTACTTTCCATCCAAAATCAGACATAACCGCCAATGTAAGGTCGATATATGGTTTACTCTTTAGGTCTTTGACTTTGATCGTAACGCCATCTGCTCCTGCTGCAGCATATGCCATTAAAAGTCCGGTAAGAAATTGAGAACTCAATGATCCATCCACTTCGATATTAGCTGGACGTAAAGGACCTTGCAGTTGAATCGGCACTTTTCCTTGATTGGATTGAATCTGAACACTTAATATAGGTAGTATCTCATCAAAAAAATGCATAGGGCGATTTACCAAACTACCACTACCATGTATCGTAAGTGGTGTTTCACTCAAAGCTGCAATAGGTGTAAACATTCTGATCCCTAAACCACTTTCACCACAATTGATCTCAGTATGAAGGGGTGACAATCCATTCGATGTAATATGAAGATCACCATGATCAGTATACCGTGTAGAAGCACCCAGCTTTTGAATCACATCAATAGCAGCTAAGTCATCATTACTTTTCCCGGGATTGATGATCAGCGTTTCACCTTTGCGCAACAATGCTGCCGCACAAGCTCTTTGCATACTACTCTTCCCTGCTGAAGCCAGAATAGTACCTTGTATAGTTGATGGATTTATTTTTACCTGAATAGACATACTATCATGCATCATCGCACCATTGTGCGGTATGATTAAAACTGTTTGAAAATTTCTTTGAGTTGAACAAACAATAAGGGTTGAACAACCCCTTTTCCTGTTTTTTCAAGAAGGATATAATGTATGCTGACATCATCCTTCTTTTTATCTTTTTGTAATACCTGAAAAGCTTTTTTAGCATCAAAAGCTGCAAAAGTGGGTAAGCCATAATTAGCTAATAGATCCACTACAGCATCAGCATCTTTAAATCCTTTTAACTGCTGTGAAATGATCGCCGCATAGGTCATCCCGATACTGATGGCTTGACCATGGCTCAACTCATACATATTCTCGATCGCGTGTCCCAAGGTATGACCAAAATTTAAGAGCTTCCTTTCCCCTTGTTCACGTTCATCAGCCAATACCACTTTTGTTTTGAGTAAAGCATTTCGCTCAACCAACTTTTTCAATAAGACCGAATCTTTTTTATAGTCAACCAATGTATGCTGCTGTAGCTCTTTGAACATAAAAGCATCCTTGATGCATGCATGTTTAATGATCTCAGCAAAACCATTTTGCCATTCTGTGAGTGGCAGTGTTTTTAAAAAGCTATAATCATATAAGAGAAATGATGGTTGACGGATCAATCCAACCATATTTTTATATACTCCCACATCGATCCCGTTTTTTCCACCAATTGCTGCATCTACCATTGAGAGTAAACTAGTTGGAACAAATCCTACATCAATACCACGCATGAATATACCTGCAACATAACCCGTGATATCAGTGATCACTCCACCACCAACTCCAACAAGTACTGTTTTTCGATCTGCACCCATTTCAATCAGCTGATCAATAATCATATCAACTGTCTGCTGCACTTTAAAAGCTTCTCCGGGTTTCAATACGATGGTATTCCAACCCTTGAATTTCTTTTTGTGTCCTGCGAAAACATGTTCATCGGTAATCAACACTACTTTCTCTTTAGCAACGATCTTTTGTAAGTGATCAAATGATGCATCGAAGTAGTAGTTCACTGTCTTATCGGGAAATGTTACTGCTCTTTTCTTCATAACCTATTGCGTTGCACTATGCGTTCATGATCTTATTCTGATGATTGATACTTTCCATATGCACTGCATCAAAATATTTGGTGATGAACTCTCGACTCAAACCCAATTGGTCTCCTTTTGCAAACGCTCTATCCAGAATGGCATTCCATCGGTTGGTTTGCAGGATGGTAATGTTATTGTCCTTTTTATACTGACCGATCTTATCCGCCACTTTCATTCTTTGTCCAAGCAAGAGCAACAATTCATCATCCAATTGATTGATCTGCTGGCGCATTTTTTCCATGGTAGCATGCAATTCCTCTGAATTGATATCTTCTTTACGCCAGATAATAGAACTGATCATCTCTCCTAGTCTCTCAGGAGTTACTTGCTGTTTGGCATCACTCCATGCATTATCCGGATCGATATGGCTTTCAATGATCAACCCATCAAAATCTAAATCAATCGCTTTTTGTGCTACATCCATTAAAATATCCCTGCGTCCACAGATATGTGAAGGATCATTGATCAACAACATATCAGGATTACGTCTTTTCATTTCAATGGCCAGGTGCCACATTGGAGCATTACGATATTCCGTATTACCATAAGAACTGAATCCACGATGGATCAATCCGATATTTTTGATACCTGCTTTTGCTACACGTTCCACAGCTCCTATCCATAACTCCAGATCCGGATTGATCGGATTTTTGATCAATACCGGCACGTCCACTCCTTTCAACGCATCAGCAACTTCCTGTACACTAAATGGATTAACAGTTGTACGTGCACCGATCCAAAGCACATCCACATCAAAATGCAAAGCATCTTCTACTTGCTTACCCGTTGCAACTTCTACTGCCACCGGCAATCCTGATACTCTACGTGCTTGTTGTAACCATGGCAATCCTTTGGTACCAATACCTTCAAAGCTACCGGGACGAGTACGTGGTTTCCAAATACCTGCACGCAGAATATCGACTTTCCCTGTTGCAGCGAGTCTGGTAGCAGTTTGTAGCACCTGCTCTTCGGTCTCGGCACTGCACGGACCGGAAATGATCAATGGGCGCTTCTGCAACAAAGCTTCCACATTTGTTTTTTGTTCGATTGCTTGCTCCATAAAAATTGATCTATGATTTTTTGATTTCTTGATTTTTGATTTATGAACAAATCATAGAATCAAAAAATCAAGAAATCAAAGATTTATTCTTCTCCCTTCCTCGGTTTCCTCGCTCCTCCTGAATCAGCATCATTCATTCTGATTCTCCTTCCTTTGTAATTTTTCCCATCCAATGCACGGATCATTTGATTCGCCGCTCCTTTTTCAATTTCCACCCAGCTATTCATGTCTTTCATATCGATCTTACCCAATACATCTTTTTTCAAATCACTCATATCGAGAATGAACTGTAAGAAACTGGCTTTGTAAAAACCATCTTTGGTTCCAAGGTTTACAAATAGGCGACTATAACCACCTCCGCGCTTGTATTCTTTACGGCTATCTCCTTTGCCTGCATCGCGACGTCTGCCTTGATCAGGCGAGTCATTGAATTCTCTTCTATTTCTTTCACGGAAATTGAGGTCTTCTGCATTTTCATAGTATTTCAAAAAGCGATCAAATTCCATGGCTGCTACACGCTTCAGTACATCTTCTTTACTTACATCTGCAAACTTTTCAGCGAGCATTGGCACGTAGGTTTCATAATCGCCATGACTGATATCAGCTGATAACAATTTATCCATGAAATGAAAGAACTGTTTGCGACAAACATCTTTTCCGCTTGGAATATCCAGTTTATGGAATTTAGAATTATTGATCCTTTCAATTTGTTTCAAACGATACATTTCTTTGCTGTGTACGATTGAAATACAAATACCTACATTACCTGCTCGTCCTGTTCTTCCACTTCTGTGTGTATACACTTCTACATCATCCGGTAATTCATAGTTGATCACGTGTGTAATCCCTTGTACATCAATTCCTCTTGCAGCAACATCCGTAGCGATCAACAGTTGCAGACTCTTATCTCTGAACTGCCCCATCACTTTATCTCTTTGTCCTTGTGTCAGATCTCCGTGTAAGGCATCAATATCATAACCTTCACGTGTTAATCGTTCAGATATCTCTTGCGCATCAATTTTAGTTCTGGTAAAAATGATGCCATAAATACCCGGATTAAAATCAATGATACGCTTTAAGGTCTCATAACGATGATGTGAACTGGTTACATAGTATTGATGATCGATACTCTTATTCGCAGTGTTCACTTTCCCTACTGTTACTTCAGCAGGATCTTTCATGTAACGCTTGCTCACTTTTCTAATCTCCGGTGGCATGGTTGCACTAAAAAGCCAAGTACTTTCACGCTGAGGGGTATTTTTCAGAATGAATTCAATATCATCCTGGAAACCCATATTCAGCATTTCATCTGCTTCATCTAATACTACGTACTTGATCTCCTCCAAATTGATCGCTTTTCTTTCGATCAGATCGATCAATCTACCGGGTGTTGCTACTACGATCTGAGTTCCTCTTTTTAAATCGCGTATCTGTAATCCGATGGATGCACCACCATAAACAGCTACTACTGAAACTCCTGTCATGTATTTTTTGAACAGTTCTAACTCTTTTACGATCTGTAAACAGAGTTCGCGGGTTGGACAAACAACCAGCGCCTGTGGATGTTTTGCCTTTGCGTCGATCACGTGCAGTAATGGTAATCCAAATGCTGCTGTTTTTCCTGTTCCTGTTTGAGCGAGACCAATAAAATCTTTCGTACCGCTCAGCAGTACAGGTATCGCTTGTTCTTGTATTGCGGTTGGGTTCACATACCCCAACTCATTCGTTGCCTGAATCAATCTTGCATCGATTCCCAACGCTTCAAATGTCGTCATGTATAAAAATTTGTGCAAAGTTACCTAATATAGGGGGCTTTGCTTGTTTTATTTGGGTTGACTGATAGTCGATGGTCCATGGTCCATAGACCATGGAAGAACAATCATCTTTTTACTATGGTCTATGGACCATGGACTATCGACCAGTACTTATCTCAAAATCCGCTTGATCCCATTCGCATTCTCAATCAATTCCTGTAAATAGTCATAATTCTCCTTTTCCAGACAGGCTTTGAACTTTCTGAGCTGGGCGATGTGTTCGTTGAGTACATCTAGCACATTATCACGGTTTTGCATGAAAATGGGTACCCACATGGCCGGATTACTCTTGGCCAATCTGACCGTACTTTCGAAACCGCCGCTGGCCAGTTCAAAAATGGCGTCCTCTTCTCGCTCTTTCTCCAAGACCGTATTCGCCAAGGCAAATGAAGTAATATGTGAAATATGACTCACATAAGCCACATGCACATCATGATCATCTGCTTTCATATAGAGAATATGCATCCCCAAAGCTTTGTATAGATCTTCCACTTTTGCTACTGCATCTGCATCACTTTCCTCTTTTGAACAAATGACAGTAGCCTTATTGGCAAATGCTGCTTTTACTGCTGCATCAGGACCACTGTATTCTGTTCCCCACATCGGGTGTGTGGCAACAAATCGACCGCGTTTGGGATGGTTAGCCACAGATTCACAGATTATTTTTTTGGTTGAACCTACATCCATCACCACTTGATCCGTTACTTGATCCAATATCAGTGGCAACATGGCTTCTGCCGCATTGATCGGTGTAGACAATATGATGATATCTGATTTTGCGATGGCTGTTGCTAGATCTGCAATTTCATCTACTAGCTTTAACTCCAATGCACGATTTGCGTGTGTTGGATTATTGTCTACACCTATGGCATGAGTGATCCATCCTTTTTCACGCAATGTCAGTGATAAAGAACCTCCTATCAAACCTGTTCCTATGATCGTTATTCTCATTTTATAATCTCGTTTGAATTCGCTCAATCGCTTCTTGAAATTTTTCAACAGTTCCGCAAAGACTTACACGGATGTATTTTTTTCCTGCCTCTCCAAAAATACCACCAGGGGTAATGAATACAGAAGCACCGTATAATACACGATCACTTAATTCATATCCATCTTTAAACGCATTCGGTATTGCTGCCCAAACAAACATGCCTACCTGATCTTTTGAAAAAGTACAGTTCAACAAAGACAGCAACTCAAATACTTTTTCTCTTCTTTTTGCATAGATGAGATTGATACCATCATACCAATCTTTCCCTAAGCTTAACGCTTTTGCTGCCGCTAGTTGTACAGGTAAAAACATTCCACTATCCATATTACTTTTGAAGCGTAGAACTTCATCGATTCTTTCTTTAGCACCACATAACATACCTACTCGCCATCCTGCCATATTGGAACTTTTACTGAGTGAGTTCAATTCCAATACCACTTCTTTTGCACCGGGCACACTCAAAAGACTGGATGGCTGATTATTCAGAATAAAACTGTAAGGATTATCATGACAGATCAATATGTTGTGCTTTTTTGCAAAAGCAATCAATGCAGCATAAAAATCAGCAGAGGGTATTTGTCCGGTTGGCATATGCGGATAATTCACCCACATCAATTTCACTTTAGAAAGATCTTGTTGAGAAAGTGTTTCCAGATCAGGCTGCCATTGTTGTTGTTCTGATAATTGATAAGTAATCGGTGTACCGCCCGCCAGTTTTACGGCACTGCTGTAAGTAGGATAACCCGGATCAGGTATCAATGCCTCATCTCCTTTATCAAGATAGGTCATACAAATATGCATGATGCCTTCTTTGCTACCGATCAATGGAAGAACCTCTGTATCGGGATTCAGATCAACTTGATACCACTGCTGATACCATTGACTAATGGCATTGCGTAATATCGGAGAACCTTTGTAACTCTGATAGGCATGCGTATTATCTTTTGCAGCATTTTCCTGTAATACTTTGATCACATCAGGATGCGGCGGCAGATCAGGACTACCGATGCCCAAATTCAGGATGTCTTTCCCTTCCTTATTCAGCATTTCAATCTCTCTCAGTTTTTGAGAGAAATAGTATTCCCCAATACCTTCTAATCTGCTGGCTGTTTGCATTTCCATCATTATCCTTTTATAAGTTTTCCTTTTGTGTAGGTCCCAAAAATTTTGACATTATTCGTTAATGGTTCGATCGCACTCAATACTTGATTCAATTGTTTTTGATGATCGAATTCCATATCAGCATAAAAACCATATTTAAAATGACTACCCGGTATAGGCATACTCTGTAGCTTGCTCAAGTTGATCCCACCGGCAGCAATTTTGGTTAGCGCTTTTGATAAAGCACCTTTATCATGACTGGTTTGAAAGTAGACGGATGCTTTGTTCGCATTTACATCAGCCGAGAAAGTACCTGCTCTTTTTAATACCAGAAAACGAGTGATATTGTTTTTCATGGTATGGATATCAGGACCAATGATCTCCAATTGAAATAACTCAGCAGCCAGTTTACTGGCAATGGCAGCCGTATGTTTACTTCTGTGTTGATGCAAAAGTTTAGCGCTTAATGCCGTATCCTCTGTCTCTACGAGTTTCCACGGGTATTGTTCCAAATAATCCAAACATTGAAGAATAGCCATCGGGTGACTATGTACTTCTTTGATATCTTCCAGTCTAACCCCAGGATTTACCAATAGATTTTGACTGATAGATAAATACACTTCTCCAACCACTTTAAGTTTACTCTTTTGAAGAAGATTATAGTTGGGAAGAATACTACCTGCAATGGAGTTTTCGATGGCCATGACTGCTCCGGCAGATTGTTCTGCATCGCCGGCAATCTGTATTAATTCACGAAAACTAGCACAAGGAATCACTTCAACAGTCTTACCAAAAAATGATCTGGCAGCTACCTGATGAAAACTGCCTTCATAACCTTGTATGGCAATACCTGTTTTTGTGCTTGTTGTTATGTTCCCTTGTTTTGTCATATTCGTTTTGAATCAAAAAAAAAATCCCGACCATTTGGCCGGGACTGTATGTTGATTGTTGTTGTTCGCTTAAGCTTTAACAAATACTACCCGGCTTCTTTGGTTAAAGAAGTAATAAAAGAAAAAATAAAACCAGGTATTGTTTGTTATTGTGTTCATTGATTCAAATATAGAACAGGAAAACATATGAAACATCAATACAAGAAAAATTATTTTACTAACGAACCTTAGTTTCCTTCGTCGTATGTTTCATCCGACTGATAAAACACTTCAAGGAATGACGATAGTTGATCAAATAGTAAGATCATCTTATAACGAGATAATATCACTTAAAAAGTTCTTTCTTTCAGATCTACAAAAGAACCCGTCATTCTGAGGAACTTCCGATCCCCGATCGGAATGTGACGAAGAAAAAAAAGCCCCTCCGTGGAAACGGAGCGGCCTCTAACGATTGCTTGCCATATGAAAAACTCTTTGAGAACCCTATCAGCCGGCAAGCTGGCACTTCATGATCTTATGCACGGGTTCTGCGTTCAAATTAATGAGCAGCTGGAGCAGCAGCAGCAGAGCTGTCTGTAGTAGCAGCAGCGCTATCTGGAGTAGCAGTAGCAGCGCTATCAGTTGATACAGGAGCTACAGTTGCAGTTGAATCAGTTGTAGCTTCTTTGTTTTCAGCGTTACCGCAAGCAGCGAATACGCCCAGTGCCAGAACGAATAATAATTTTTTCATTGTGTGGTTTTTTTGAGTGATTTTAAGGTTAATACCCATTTATATTAAAAGGTAACCCGACATAAACCGTTTTTTTCAAAAAATATTTTAGGTTTATTTTGGGTTACTTTTACCCTCTACACCGTATTAAAAGAACAATAGTGAAAGCCGATACCAACGAGCAAGCATTACTGAAAGGACTGGCCAATAACGATTCCAAGGCAATTGAAACGATCTATAAGGACAATTTCAATACCATTCAGGCTTTCATATTGAACAACAATGGTTCTTACGACGACGCCAGGGATATTTTTCAGGAAGCTATGATTGCGCTATATGAAAAAGCACAAAGCGAATCATTTGTCTTAACCTGTCAAATTAAAACCTATGTATATTCCATATGCAGGCGTTTATGGCTTAAACGATTACAACAACTGGGAAGATATTCGAATCAAGTGGATAGCCTGGAAGAGACTATCCCGGTGGAAGAAGACCTTGAAAACCATGAAAAGCGTAACGCAGCTTTCGCCATCATGGATCGGGCGATGAATAGTTTGGGTGAACCTTGTAAAAGTCTTTTAGAAGGATACTACCTAAAGAAAATGGGGATGCAAGAATTGGCAAAAGAATTTGGATATACCAATGCCGACAATGCCAAAAACCAGAAGTATAAGTGTTTAATGCGTTTAAAGAAACTATTCTTTACGCAATATAATATTGGAGAGTAAGTACCATGGATGACATTTTATTATTAGAAGCCATCGAAAGATACCTCAGCGGCGACATGAGCGCCGAAGAGCGTACTTATTTTGAAACGCTTCGAAAAAACACCCCAGAAATCGACCAAATGGTGGTGGAACATAACATGTTTCTGCACCAAATGGGTATGTATGCTGCCCATCGTAACCTGAAACATGGCTTACATGAAGCGCATCAACATTTGTTGGATCGTGGTGATATTAATGAAGGCGGTGTCATCAGCACCCGTGGTCGTGTGGTTCAATTATGGAATAAATACAAGCGTGTTACTGCTATTGCTGCCGGTGTAGGTGGTGTTATTGCCTTGTTCATCAGCGGACTTGTTATGTACTTCGCTCCTTCTGTGAATGGCAATCAATTGCAACAACTTAGCAATGATATTGCTGTGATCAAAAAGAACCAGCAAGTTCAAGGTAATCTGATTAATGAAGTAAAAAGCAAATTGCCCGAGGGTGTTCGCTTTGTAAGTGGTGGATCAGGTTTCCTGATCGATCCTAAAGGATATATCATTACCAATGCACACGTATTGAAAGGCTCAGGTGCTATAGTTGTCAATAATAAAGGGAAAGAATTCAATGCTGATATCGTTCACATCGATCAGGAAAAAGACTTGGCGATTTTAAAAGTAACAGATAAAGAATTTATTCAGCGTAAGAGTCTACCCTATGGCATCAGAAAAACTGCTTCAGAC
This sequence comes from Bacteroidota bacterium, assembly GCA_039795345.1. GTDB lineage: Bacteria > Bacteroidota > Bacteroidia > Chitinophagales > Chitinophagaceae > Sediminibacterium. The sequence goes on along the minus strand of JBDKEH010000007.1, from coordinate 5,708 downwards.
CTAGGTGAAGAAATCTATACCCTCGGATATCCACGTAATGAAATTGTATATGGAATGGGTTATCTAAGCGCACGTAGCGGTTTTGATGGCGACTCACTTTCTTATCAATTACAAATGAGCGCCAATCCCGGCAACTCAGGTGCTCCTGTTTTAAATAAAAATGGCGAGATCATTGGTGTACTGAGCACCCGACAGTCTTCGGCGGAAGGTGTAGTATTCGCCGTGAAATCAAGAAATATTTTCAGATTGGTAGATGCATTCCGCAAAACAGATACAGCAGAAAAAATCAAGCTACCTTCTAAATCAACCTTAAAGGGAACACAACGCAAGCAACAAATTGCAGAAGTGGAGGAATGTGTGTTTTATGTGAAGGCCTTTGCGAAGTAATGAAAGGTGAAAGGTGAAAGGTGAAAGGTGAAAGGTGAAAGGTGAAAAAAAAACGAAGCGACGAACAATGTTTATTGTGTTCGTCGCTTCGTTTTTTTGAGCTATTTGAAATCAGACATCAGAAATCCTACATCTGCCATCCAATATTATTTCCACAAACTTGACGGATATTCTCCCGCTGCTACCAATGCGTTGATGCTTGCCTGTACGCCCGGTGCATCCTCTTTGTAGGTTACCCCAAACCATTGAGAAGAAGTTGGTATTACTTTTACAACCCCTTTACCGGATTGCACAAAATGTTTGGTAACTGTTGGAATATAGAATTCCGATTTCAATTCTTGTCCTTGCTTTTCCAGAAAATCATTGAACAGATTTTCTGCGAGATCGATAAAACCGGGAGCAAAACATAGGTAATTCATACTTACTAAGCTATCCTCCGGCAAAACTGTCAACTGATCATTTTCCTCATAAACAATATCCCCATCAGGTCGTGCAAAAATTTTTGTACGCTCATTGATATCACTCAAATTACCCGAAGTATCCACATCACAAACACCCCTACTAACCGTTCCATTATCACTAAGTGTATTTCTTAATTGATAGCCGATGATACAATAGGTCTTTTCATTACACTGTGTCGTTAAAAAAGTGTAAGCTTTTGCAAAAGCATCTTTTCCATAAAAATCGTCTGCATTGATTACCGCAAACGGCTCATTTACTTTTCCTTTACAACACAATACCGCATGACCTGTTCCCCATGGTTTGGTTCTATCAGCAGGTACTGCATAACCATTGGTAAAGGCTGATAAATGTTGGTATACATAATCAGTAGCAATTCGTCCATTTAACTTAGGCTCAAATATGGATTTGAATTGTTCTGCGAATTCTTCGCGGATAATAAAAACAACTTTTCCAAATCCTGCACGGATAGCGTCATAAATTGAATAATCCATAATAGTTTCGCCATCGGGACCAAAAGATTGGATTTGTTTCATACTTCCATATCGGCTGGCCATTCCCGCGGCTAAAATCACTAATGTTGGCTTCATAATATCCTTTTGAGAGGAACGAAACTAAAACTTTCAGCAGTACCAAAAGAACAGATGTTGATAAATATTCAAAATATTCATATTCAATCGGTAAAAATGCTCTCCCATCAAGGCATTCAAACCGATATGCTGAGATTGGATCTGATCCATTCTGTGATCAGTGGTAACAAATGGTTTAAACTTAAATATTATCTCACCGAAGCATTAACAGTCAACGCTACCAAACTGGCAAGTTTTGGTGGCGCTTATTCTAATCATATCGTAGCCTTGGCTTTGGCAGGGAAAGAAGCCGGTATTCCTACTGTTGGTTTTATTCGTGGTGATGCGGATACACCATTATCCCCAACATTGGAAGAAGCAATAAGCTATGGCATGGAATTACAATTTATCAGTCGGACTGCTTATCGTGACAAAAAACAAATACAGGATCGCTATCATCAATCCGGATGGTATTGGATTCCCGAAGGTGGATATGGTTCATTGGGGGCAAAAGGTGCGGCTGATATATTACACTTACATGACACCAATAGTTATTCCCATATCCTCTGTGCAGTAGGTACAGGTACGATGATGGCCGGGCTGATAAACGGCGCCAATGCCTTACAGGAAATCATAGGCATCAGTGTACTCAAACATCATTTCAGCATTACAAAAGAAATAGGACAGCTCATTGACCTATCCTCGGGAAAAAAACCTGCTTTCCAATGTTTACATGGCTATGATTGGGGTGGCTATGCAAAACATACACCCGAACTCTTAAGTTTTATGCGCCAACTATGGCAATCTGAAAAAATACCTACTGATTTTGTCTATACTGCTAAACTTACCTACGCAATACATGACTTAATAGAAAAGAAATTTTTCCCGACAGGCAGCCGATTGTTATTGATCCACAGTGGTGGCTTACAAGGCAATAGATCCCTTCCCTCGCATATCCTTCCTTTTTAATCAACGGACTGCCTTTATATTTGCTGTCATGAATGGAAGACACCTACTGAGCCTTTTGTTGATTTTTTTAACCACAAAGTCTTTTGCGCAAAGGGCATTACCCGGATTTACCGTGAAAGAATTGGGCAAAGGCAAAGTAAGCATCAGTTGGATCAATCCATATCCATCTTGTAATCAGTTGGCAGTTCAGCGATCAACAGACAGTATTAATTTCCGTACCATTTTTTCTGCACAATCACCTGAACTTCCTTCTAATGGATTTATCGATCAAAAGCTTCCGGCAGCTCCTCGTATTTATTATCGCATATTTTATGTTTTGAAAGGAGGAAATTATTTTTTTACGGATATCAAATCACCCGGACAAGAACCTGCTGAAATCAGTACGAGTATTCCGGCAGATGATGTCAATGCACGTATCGATATACCTAAAACAGAAATTAAAAAAGACAGTTCCATTACCACAGTTAAAGAAAAATATATTCAGATTTATAAAAGAGGAGTACCCGTATTTCAATTATCTGTCACTGATTATCGAAATTTTCGTGACTCTCTGATCAAACTTACACAGGACTCATTATCTGTCATTAAACCGGGTGAGATCAATTGGAAACCTTTTATTCCAAAGCCCAAAGAGTATGTCAGCATTTTTGTAAAAGATACGCTGTTAACACAGATAGAACTCCCATTCTATAAGCGTTTCAAAGATTCTATTACGAATACGACCAAAGACACCATTTATCAGATCACCACATTCAGAGCAGAACTACACCGATTCGTTCCTAAACAAGTTTGGAAGCCCTCTATTTACATTTATACCAACAGTTCAGGCTATTTGAATATCTCTGTACCTGAAAAAGATCATCAGTTGTACCGCGTCATATTTTTTGACGCTGAAGGAAAAGAATTATTCAGGATCAATAAACTAAAAGAGCACGAACTGATCATGGATAAGGCCAACTTCAAAAAAAGTGGATGGTACGATTTTGAACTCTACAAAAACAATGAGTTGATCGAAAAGAGTAAATTCTTTTTACAAAAGGATTAATTATCGGCCAGTACTACATTAAACACTTGCTCGAAATTCTTTTTTACCAATGCTTTTACTTCTTCAAAGGGAACAGTTTGTCCCAGTTCTTTTTGCAATGAAGTCACTTGTTTTCCAACTATACCACAAGGAACAATATGATCGAAATAGGTAAGGTCTGTATTGACATTGAATGCAAATCCATGCATGGTGATCCATCTGCTACATTTGATACCCATAGCGCAGATCTTTCTTTCTTTCCCGGGAACATCCGGATCTAACCACACCCCTGTTTCTCCTTTACTTCTGTCTCCTTTAAGTCCATAATGTGCAAGGGTAAGAATGATCACTTCTTCTAAACTTCTTAAATACCAACCCAGATCTGTTTTAAATTGCTCCAGATCCATGATCGGATAACCTACAATTTGACCGGGACCATGAAAGGTTATGTCACCACCACGATTGATATGAAAATAATCGATCCCTCGCTCCTGCATTTCTTTTTCGGAGATCAGAATATGTTCCGTTTTACCACTTTTACCCAAGGTATAAACAGGAGAATGTTCTACAAATAAAAGATGATGTGGGATCTTATGCCCATTTAAGCCAAGGTTCATTCTTGCAGCCGATTTCAGTTCCACCTTCTCTTTTAGCATGGCTTCTTGCTCATCCCAAACCTGTTGATAGGACCTGAATCCCAAATCCCTGAATATCACTGACTGCATATTGCAAAAGTAGTATCGAAAGTGGATATCCCTTCATTTTAATCCGCTTGGTCGGTTTCTGCTATTTTTGCAGGATGCAGGACGAATTAGATCTCCAGCCTGAAGAAGGCACAGAAGAGCTGTACGAACGAAAGACGTTTAAAGTAGACAAGGGCCAAGAGCCTTTACGCATTGACAAATGGGTACAAGGACGTATTGAAGGTGCCACAAGAAATAAGGTTCAAAAAGGTATTGATGCAGGCTTTTTGACGGTGAATGGTCAAGTTGTAAAAAGTAATTACAAGATCAAACCGGGAGATGAGACCGTACTCATGAGTCTTATCAATCCGGAGCATACTGAACTGAAACCAGAGAATATTCCTTTGAATATTGTGTATGAAGATGATGCTGTAATGGTCCTCAACAAACCGGCAAATATGGTGGTACATCCGGGTATCGGCAATTTTACAGGCACGATGTTGAATGGAGTTGCTTATCATTTTCTGCAACAAAACCCCAATCTTGATGAAGAATCTCTACCGCGATTTGGGCTTGTACACAGAATTGATAAGAATACCACAGGTTTAATTGTACTAGCCAAAACAGGTGATGCTGCTGCGCACTTAGCCAAACAATTTTTCAATCATACCGTCAATCGAAAATATATAGCATTGGTATGGGGAGATGTGCAAGAAGACAGTGGCACCATTGAAGCACATATCGCTCGTCATCGTCAACATCGCAAAATGTTTGACGCTTATCCTGAAGGTGAGATAGGCAAACATGCGATCACTCATTATAAAGTGTTGGAACGTTTCAACTATGTGTCATTGGTAGAATGTGTATTGGAAACAGGTCGTACACATCAGATCCGCGTGCATATGAAACATATCGGGCACACACTCTTCAATGACTGGGAATATGGAGGCGATAAAATTTTAAAAGGAACCATTTATACAAAATACAAACAGTTCGTTGATAACTGCTTTGATATTTGTTCACGTTGCGCCCTTCATGCACAGACCTTAGGTTTCATACACCCGGTCACCAAACAACCCATGCACTTTGAAGCTCCCCTACCCGATGATATGCAAAAAGTCATTGAAAAGTGGAGAAACTATGTACGGAATAAAAAAACAGAGGAATAAGGAATAACCAATTAGAAAGTTCATAAACTTGTTGCTTGTTGCTTTCTTCTCGTTCCTTATTCCTTATTTCTTATTCCTTATTCCTCTGTTCTATATATTTGTACTCTAAAATAAAGTCTATGTCTACAGACATCCGTAATAACTGGACACTGGAAGAAATTCACAACATCTATAATACACCTCTACTTGAATTAGTTTTTCGTGCAGCACAATTGCATCGTAAATACAATGATACAGCTGAGGTTCAGGTTTGTACTTTGTTAAGTATCAAAACAGGGGGTTGTAGTGAAGACTGTGCTTATTGTCCGCAAGCAGCTCGATATAACACAGGCGTAAACGTACAGGCTTTGATGAAAAAAGAAGAAGTACTGTCCTATGCACAAAAAGCAAAAGAAGCCGGTTCAACGCGTTTCTGTATGGGTGCTGCATGGAGAGAAGTAAGAGATAA
>JBDKEH010000176.1:0-4369 GCA_039795345.1 Bacteroidota bacterium | reverse complement strand
AATAGCGCAAGGCGGACAAGCCTATTTCTTATCCAATCCTGCTTTGAGCCCGGATGGCGAAACGGTAGTTTTTGCTTTTGAAGGCGATCTGTGGAAGGCTTCCGTAAAAGATGGTCAGGCTACGAGGTTGACGGCCATGCAAGGTTATGAATCGAGTCCACGTATTTCGCCTGATGGTAAATGGGTAGCATTCAGTAGCCGTCAACTAGGCAATGCGGATGTATATATCATGCCTTTAGCAGGCGGAGAAATTAAAAGGTTGACCTATCATAGTGCAACCGATGAAGTGAATAATTGGAGCTGGGATAGTAAGAAGATCTATTTCACTTCCAATCGAATGGGACAACAATCAGCTTTTACAGTTTCGGTTACAGGTGGTACTGCACAACGTTTATTCGGAGATCATTTTTATTTGTTGGATCATGGAATTGCCGAACACCCATCAGGCGACATTTATTTCAATGATACCTGGGAAAGTTCCAACCAGTTAACACGTAAACGTTATAAAGGTCCTTTCAATCCTGATGTTCAATCTTATAATCCGGCCACCAAGCAGTACAAGAAGCATACAGATTGGGAAGGAAAAGATTTTGGTACAACGATCGATCGTTCGGGAAAAGTATATTTTGTTTCTGATGAAGCAAATGGTGAGTATAATCTCTATACCATAGATGGTGGAAAGAAGACTGCATTGACAAAATTCAATACTTCTATTAAGACACCACTTGTAAATGCCAATGGCAACAAAATCGTATTTGAAAAAGATTACCAGTTATGGTTGTATGATGTTAGTGCCAAGAAAGCTGAGAAGTTGAATATCAACCTGGTTCGTAACTATGTTTTACCTGTTGATAAGGATTATAATGTTCGAGGTAACATCACCAATCTGGATGTATCACCCGATGGAAAAAAGATCGCATTTACATCTCGTGGAGAAATTTTTGTGAGTGACATAGATGGCAAATTTGTTCAACAGATCAACAAGGGAAATACAGAACGTGCAAGAGAAGTAAGATGGATGAGTGATAATAAAACATTGCTCTTCAATCAAACGGTAGACGGTTGGTTGAATTGGTTTACTGTAGCTGCCGATGGTAGTGCAGCTGTAAAGGCGATCACCAATGAAACGAGAAATAATCGTTCAGGTGTATTGAATAAGAACAGAACTAAAATGGTATATCTGAGTGGTCGTGATGAAGTAAGATTACTGGATCTCAAAACTTGGGAGAATAAAACCATCGTGAAAGATGAGATCTGGGCTTTTCAAAATTCAGATCCCGGATTTTCACCCAATGATGAATATGTGTTGTTTACGGCGATCAGAAATTTTGAACAAGATGTATTTGTTTATAATATCAAAGAGAACAAAACCATTAATCTCACCAATACAGGTGTAACCGAAGCGGGACCTGTATGGGGGCCGGATGGTAAGCATATTTATTTTATTTCTGCAAGAACCAAACCATCTTATCCATTCGGAATGCAAAATCCACGTATCTATCGCATGCCATTGGAAAAGATCGATGCACCTTACCGCAGTGATAAATACGATGCATTGTTTAAAACAGAAAAGAAAGATACCTCCAAAAAAGAACCGGCACCTATTAAGATAGATATGACCGGTATCATGGATAGGCTGGAACAAGTGGGGCCAAACTTTGGGTCACAGTTTTTAGTCAATGTGATTCAAAAAGGAGACAAGACCACTATTCTTTATGTGAGCAATCATGATGAGGGCAGACCTGCACTTTGGAAAACGGTTTTAGAACCTTTTGAAGCGCCAAAAACCGAAAAGATCAATGGTGCAGATGCGTTCAGTGTTGATTATGCGGAAGGCGGCGATAAGACCATGGCATTGATCAATGGCACCATTTATAAATTGAATATGGATGGTAACAAAGTGGATCCTGTCAACATCGTCTATACATTCAGAAGGAATTTATCCGGTGAGTTTACGCAAATGTTCAAAGAAGCATGGGCACATCTGAATGAGAATTTTTATGATGAAAAATTTCATGGAGTAGATTGGCTGGCTACACGTAAACGTTATGAAACTTACGTTTCACATGTGAATACGAGAGGAGACCTGCGTACTTTATTGGCTGATATGCTGGGAGAATTGAATTCATCTCACTTAGGATTTAATTCCTTCGGTGACGAAGAGAATGTTCAACTATCTAATCGTACAATGGAAACGGGGATCATTTTTGAAAACAATAATCCTTATAAAGTAAAATACATTGCAGCAAGAAGTAATGCCGATAAAGTAACAGTGGATGTATTACCTGGTGATGTATTGGTGAAAGTGAATGATGAAACGGTAGATCCATCCATGGATAGGAGCTATTATTTCAGCAAGCCTTCTTTGGATGCAGAGGTCACGCTGACATTGAATCGAAACGGACAAATGATCACAACAAAAATTCATCCACAGGCATCTTTATTTGCGAATTTATCGGAAGAGTGGAGTGATATCAACCAAAAGAGAGTGGATGAGAAAAGTAAGAAGCGTATTGCGTACCATAATATGAAAGATATGGGCACAGGTGAGCTGGATAAATTTCTGATCGATATGACGCAAGATTTTTACCAGAAGGATGCATTGATCCTGGATTTGCGTTATAATACCGGAGGGAATGTGCATGATGAAGTTTTGAAATTTCTGAGTCAGCGTTCCTATTTGCAATGGAAATATCGTGAGGGTAGGTTGACACCGCAATCCAATTTTGCGCCGGCTGATAAACCTATTGTTTTGTTGATCAATGAGCAATCGCTGAGTGATGCTGAAATGACAGCACAAGGTTTTAAAGCTTTAAAATTGGGAACCATCATTGGAATGCCTACTTATCGTTGGATCATCTTCACCAGTGGAACCGGATTGGTAGATGGATCATTTGTGCGTTTACCTAGTTGGGGTTGTTATAGTTTGGAGGGGAAAGATTTAGAGATCACAGGTGTAGAACCGGATATCAAGATCCCTATGAATTTTGAAGATCGCATCAATGGACGTGATCCACAATTGGATCGAGCTATTGAGGAGATTTTGAAGAAACTAAAGAATTAGGAGATCTGATCTAAGTAATCTGTGAATCTGTGGCTTATTTTTTGCCACAGATTCACAGATTTTTTTTTACAAGTAATTCAATGAAACTTTGTCGAAATACATTATTCATGTTTCATCCTGTTGTTCCATTCGAAATAGGTGTAGACCAATTGCTGGCATTGGATCTGACTGCCAATAACAAAGCAGTTACTGAAACGATGGTCAATGATATTGATCTTTTTTCAGCTTATATCGATCAATGTTTAATAGACTCCGGCGCACGTTATGCTATCGGTGGATACAATGAGCACAGAACGGTATACAGCAGGAGTAGGGTATTTGATGATGCGGAAGAACCGCGTCGTCTTCACTTAGGAATAGACATATGGGGACATGCTGGGACACCTGTATTTGCGCCTCTCAATGGAGTTGTCCATAGTTTTGGTTTTCACGAAACGTATGGTGATTACGGTGCCGTGATCATTTTGCAGCATGAATGGGAAGGAGAAGTGTTACATACTTTGTACGGACACTTATCCTTTCATGACCTCGATGAATTGTATGAAGGAAAGGCCATTTACAAAGGAGAAGCCATTGCTCATTTTGGAGAACCGCATGAAAATGGACATTGGCCTCCGCATCTGCATTTTCAATTAATTAAAGACATGCAGGGAAAAGTAGGTGATTATCCGGGTGTCTGTAAGTTCAGTGAAAGAGAGCAATATTTGTCTAACTGTCCGGATCCAAGTATCATTTTAAAAAATACTTTCTATAAATAATCTTCTTCTGTGTTACTCAAATGTTTTTATTTCATCTGAAGAGAAAAGATGAGTTCCATTTACATTATGATGAGCCGCATCTTGCATAGACCTTGCTAATGCCAATGCTGAAACAGGTTGGTATTTTTTGAGTGGCCCAATCAAAAGAGGGCTCATTAGTTTGGCGATGAAAATGCCGATCTTTTCACCCATTCTTCTTTCAGCTCTATTACCCATGATAAAAGAAGGCCTGAAAATACAAAGGCATGGATATCTTAACAAGGTCAACGCTTTTTCCAGCTGGCCTTTGGTTCTACTGTAAAAAATGGAGGATTTATCGTCAGCGCCAACCGCACTGATCACTAAAAATTTTTGGGAGCCTGCTGCTAACTGCAGAGCTGCAATTTTTTGTGGATAGATCAAATCTACTTGTTTGAATGCATCTTGTGATCCCGCTTTTTTTATAGTAGTACCCAAACAACAAAAAACATCTGTAGCATCTATTGCGCTATCCAATTGTTCAAAATCAACGATCTGCTGTACCAGTTTAGGATGACTGATATGTACC
>JBDKEH010000175.1:0-3128 GCA_039795345.1 Bacteroidota bacterium | reverse complement strand
AAAATTCAGGAATAATAAATGGAGAATATTTGATTTTCTGTGGATGATGCACACGATGGATTATGAAAGTAGGGATCATATCGGTAACTGGCTGCTTCGAATATTTTCCATTTTTGGATTGATCACTGTGATAAGTGGGTTTGCATTATTCTTTGTCAGTTCAAAATGGGGCAGAAAACGGGTTGCGAAATCGGAAAAAATAGCCTGATCTTCCATCTTTTGCAACCATATTGCCATTTTAGGAGTCTATTTCTACTGAAAATTGCAATATATCCTGCTATTTTTGCTTCAATGAAATTTTTATTTTTCTTTTTAGGCTTTTCCCTGCTCTACCTGTCATGCCTTGCGTGTAGCGACAGCACGGAATGCAATGCAAAATCAGAATCAAAAATTTCAGCTTCCGCCAATCACCAGGCACATAATCATTCGAAAGAAGCGTGCACGCCTTTTTGCACCTGTTCATGCTGTGCAGCTACAGCCTTTTATCATCCTCTGAGTAAGGTACAGTTCGTAAAAATTATTTTTCGATCTGAAAAGGACCCCCTTGATGATGAAAATTTTAATTCAGAAGTTTCCTATTCTATCTGGCAGCCTCCCAAACTAACTGCTTAATTTTCTCTTATTTCAGTGCAGTTATCATGCGCTGGTTTCTACATTTTTATCATTTCGTTTACAATGTGGTTATGACTAATAAAAAAAGGTCAATTACCCGCAGTAAACCAGTTTACAGCAGGATCAAAGACCCTGTAAAGCCCTTGTGGATGAGTGTTATAAGAACTGGTACATTGATAGTGCTTGGCATTATAATGCTGATGGCGATAGTCGGAATTATAATTAAGTATTATCGTCTTGTTTCAAAACATTAAATAGAAATATGCTTAATAGAATCATTCAATTTTCCATTAAAAATAAATTGGTCATTGGCCTTTTTACACTCGCATTAATAATATGGGGTGTTTATTCGGCCAATAAATTGCCGATTGATGCCGTTCCTGATATTACAAATAATCAGGTACAGATAATTACGTTGAGTCCATCATTGGCGGCACAGGAAGTAGAACAACTTATTTCATTCCCGGTGGAACAAACTATGGCCACCATTCCGGAAGTGCAGGAAATCCGTTCCATATCCAGATTTGGATTATCCGTAGTTACTGTTGTATTTCATGATGATGCTAACATATATTGGGCTCGTCAACAAGTAGGTGAGCGGTTGATAGAAGCCCGCAACCAAATACCCAATAACATCGGCAATCCTGAGATGGCTCCTATTTCTACGGGATTAGGTGAAATTTATCAATATGTTTTACATGCTAAAAAAGGGTATGAAAATAAATATGACGCCATGTCGCTTCGAACGATTCAGGACTGGATAGTCCGTCGTCAGTTGCTTGGGACACCCGGTATTGCTGATGTAAGCAGTTTTGGCGGTCTTTTAAAGCAATATGAAATTGCATTGAATACAGATAAACTTCGCAGTTATAATTTGTCGATAGCGGATGTATTTAATGCTCTTGAAAAAAATAACCAGAATACTGGCGGTGCATATATAGATAAAAAACCCAATGCTTATTTTATCCGCAGTGAAGGATTTATTAAAACAATTTCTGATATAGAAAAAATTGTTGTTACAAGAACTTCCGGTGGCGCACCCGTGTTGATAAGAGATATTGCAATGGTACAGTTGGGTCATGCCACGCAATACGGTGCGTTAACCCGTAACGCAGAAGGCGAAGTAGTTGGTGGTATTGTTTTAATGTTGAAAGGAGCAAATTCCAGTATTGTAATTAACAGTGTAAAAGATAAAATATTACAGATTCAGAAAAGTTTGCCTGAAGGTGTGGTCATTGAACCCTTTCTTGACAGAAGCGCTTTAGTTAGCAGGGCGATAGGAACTGTAAAAACTAACCTTATTGAAGGTGCGTTGATTGTAATCTTTGTATTGGTGGTTTTCCTTGGCAATATCCGTTCCGGGTTGATAGTGGCTTCCGTCATTCCGCTTGCCATGCTTTTTGCTATTTCGTTGATGAACCTGTTTGGTGTTTCTGGTAACCTGATGAGTTTAGGTGCTATTGATTTTGGTTTGATTGTGGACGGAGCGGTGATTATCGTTGAAGCAACCATGCATCAGTTAGGCTACCGAAAGCCTGGAAGAATGACACAAGACCAAATGAATGATGAAGTATATAAATCAGCGGGTAAAATGATGAATTCGGCTGCCTTCGGGCAAATCATTATCCTGATTGTGTACCTACCTATTCTTGCGTTGGTTGGCATCGAAGGAAAAATGTTCGGCCCAATGGCACAAACAGTTTCGTTCGCAATACTGGGTGCATTCCTGCTTTCACTTACTTATGTGCCCATGATGAGTGCCCTTGTATTAAGTAAGAAAATTAGCCACAAAGAAAACCTGTCAGATAAAATGATGAAGTTTTTCCAACGGCTTTATACGCCATTAATACGTGGGGCATTAAAGATGAAATTATTGGTGGTTAGCATCGCTGTGGGAATATTTATCATTAGCCTTGTCATTTTTAAAACATTAGGTGGTGAATTTATTCCCACATTGGAAGAGGGAGATTTTGCCGTCGAAACAAGACTGTTAACAGGCAGTTCGTTAAGTCAAACGATTGAAAAAATAACACAGGCCTCCGATTTACTAATGAAAAAATTCCCTGAAGTAAAAGAAGTGATCGGCAAGATTGGTGCCTCTGAGATACCAACCGATCCTATGCCTATAGAAGCATGTGACATTACTATTCTTTTAAAAAATAAAAAGGAATGGACGAGTGCACATAACCGGGAAGAACTGGCAGAACTGATGCAAAAGGAGTTGGAGAAAATTCCCGGTGTTTCCTATGGGTTGTCGCAGCCTATACAACTTCGGTTTAATGAATTGATTTCAGGTGTTCGACAGGATGTGGGGATTAAGATATTTGGGGAAGACCTTGATGTACTGGCAGATCTGGCAAAAAAAATCGGTGTGATTGTACCCACAGTAAAAGGCGCAGAAGATTTATATGTAGAACAGGTGACTGGTCTGCCGCAAATTATGGTTAAACTAAACCGTGATAAGATTGCGCAATTTGGTTTAAATGTAGAAGATATAAACCGTACCATCAGCGCTG
>JBDKEH010000144.1:0-15435 GCA_039795345.1 Bacteroidota bacterium | reverse complement strand
TTTGCAACCCAAACATCGCGAGGTAGAGCAGCGGTAGCTCGTCGGGCTCATAACCCGAAGGTCGGAGGTTCGATCCCTTCCCTCGCAACAATCAAACTTGAAAGCCTCAATTTGAGGCTTTTAGTTTTTTAAGTCAGCATGACTTTTTTCGGCTGGAGGATACTCCGGATACTGAATGTTAGAGAACCTAGTGACCCATCAAAACGGGTTACACTACTGTTTATCTCCATTTCTCTATCCCTCTCCTCAGAAAAGTTTCGGAAATTAGTCAAGCATCATTTGAAAACAACCTTATGAAATCAGGTTTCGTTAACATATTTGGAAAACCCAACGCCGGGAAAAGCACTTTGCTGAATGCCTTAGTGGGGGAGAAAATGGCCATTGTATCTCCAAGGGTACAAACCACCCGTCACCGAATCAAGGCTTTTTTGAATAAACCCGGTGAATACCAGATCATTTTTTCTGATACCCCTGGCATTATTGATCCCAAGTATAAGCTCCACCAGCGCATGATGGACTCCGTAAAAGGGGCTTTGGAAGATGCAGATCTGGCTTTACTGATGGTGGATGCCAATGATGATTTTCAGGAATGTGATGCGATCTTTTCTTCACTCAGGTTAAAAGTACCGGCGTTGCTGGTCCTAAATAAGATCGATAAAGCTGCCAATGGAAAGATCGCTGAAGCGGAGGCTTTCTTTGCTAACAAGTCTTATTGTAAGCAACTGATCAAAATATCGGCGCTACAGAAAGTTCATTTACAGAAACTATTGGATGCCATTCTGACATTATTGCCTGAGGGGGTTCCTTTCTATAGTGAAGATGATCTGAGTGATCTGCCTACCAAGTTTTTTGTGGGAGAGTTGATCCGGGAGAAGATCTATCAACTCTTTGGGGATGAAATTCCTTACCATACAGCCGTAATGGTGAATGAATTCAAGGAAAAGGAAACACTGGTTAAGATCCAGGCTGATATCATTGTACAAAGGGAGAGTCAGAAAGCCATCATAATAGGTGATAAAGGCAAGATGATCAGGGAAGTAGGAACCTTAGCGAGAAAAGATATCGAGGCGTTTATTGGACAAAAAGTCTTTCTTGAACTTTTTATTAAAGTGCGTCCGAAATGGCGAGACAATGAGATGCAATTAAATGAGTACGGATATCAATAATCTGATTATCAATTTATTAAGATATTTAAATCAACTTAAAATATGGGTTATACAGTAGCAATTGTAGGTAGACCAAACGTAGGGAAGAGTACTTTCTTTAATCGTTTGTTAGAGAAAAGAAAAGCCATTGTGGATGATATCAGTGGTGTAACGAGGGATCGTCAGTATGGGGTTGCTGACTGGAATGGAAAGGTATTTAACCTGATCGATACAGGTGGATTTGTACCCAATACGGAAGATATATTTGAAAAAGAAATCCGAAAGCAGGTAAAAATTGCCATCGAAGAAGCCAATGCCATTGTTTTTATGGTGGATGTGGCTACCGGTATTACCGACTTGGATGAGTCTATGGCGGATATGCTGAGAAGAACTACCAAGCCCGTATATGTAGTGGTAAACAAGGTGGATAATGGTACTCGTGAGTTAGAAGCGACTGAATTTTATAGTTTAGGTTTCGCTCATAACTTCTTCATTAGCAGCATATCAGGTAGTGGAACAGGGGAGCTGATGGATGCTATTGCAGCCGGTATTTCCGATGCTGATTCTGCTGAAGTGCTAGAGGAAGATCAGCTACCTAAGTTTGCGATCATCGGACAACCCAACGTAGGAAAATCCTCTTTACTGAATGCATTGATCGGAGAAGAAAGAACCATAGTAAGTGATATTGCCGGTACAACAAGGGACACCATTCATACCCACTATAAGTTATTCCAAAAGGAGTTTATCCTGATCGACACTGCAGGTATTCGCAAGAAAAGTAAAGAAAAGGATGACCTGGAGTTTTATTCTATCATCAGGGCTATCAAAGCCATGGATGAAGCTGATGTGTGTTTGTTGGTGCTGGATGCGGACAAAGGTATAACCGCTCAAGATGTTACCATTTTCAGTCTGGCTACTAGAAAAGGAAAGGGAGTAGTGGTGCTTGTAAATAAGTGGGATCTTATTGAAAAAGAGACAAATACAGCGCGTGATTATGAAAAAACTTTAAAGTCAAAAATCGCTCCGTTTACAGATGTACCTGTGCTCTTTATCTCTGTAAAAGATAAAACCCGCATCTTTAAAGCGATCGAAATGGCCCTTGAGGTCTATGATAACAAAAAACGCAAGATCCCAACTTCTCAACTAAATGATGTAATGTTGAAAGCAGTTCAGGCATACCATGCACCGGTGGTAAGAGGTAATACTGTAAAAATTAAATATGTGACACAATTGCCGACTGTGGTACCATCTTTTGCCTTTTTTACGAACTATCCGGATGATATTAAGATGCCTTATCGCAATTATTTAGAGAATCAACTACGTTCTAACTTCAATTTTAAAGGGGTACCGGTCAGAATTTTCTTTAGAAAAAAGTAAAAAAACACTGTTAAAAATTTGTAAAAGCCAAAACGGCCATTATCTTTGCGCCCAAACAAAAAACTCAAAAAACAAGTACAATGAAAAAAGTATTCGCAATTTTAGCTGTTGCAGGTTTCATGACTGCATGTAACTCAGGTGAAAACAAAGAAGCTACAACTGATTCAGCTGCAACTGAAACTGTAGCTCCAGCAACAACTGATTCTACTGCAACTACAGATTCTTCTGCTGCTGCAACAACTGATTCTTCAGCTGCTGCTCCTGCTGCTCACTAGTAGTATTTGTTTTTAGACAATATTACTTCTTGCAAGAAGCTTTCCCGATACTATCGGGATAAAAAAGTCTCCCACCTCAGGTGGGAGATTTTTTTTGCGACAGTTTGTACCAGTCACCCTCTTTTAACCTTCATGGCATCAATATTGACTTATTTTTGCCGACTTAGCTTGCGTGAACCGGTATAGGTTTATGTGACATTATGACTTAAGATTGATTCATTATTTATGTTGAAAGAGAAACTTTTTTTTAGAGCGGAAGACGAAACTGATTTCATGCCCATCATCCCCATCAATGAAACAGATGGCGAATTTGATAAGGATACTGTGATCCCTGAAACCCTTCCTATTCTTCCATTGCGTAATACCGTTTTATTCCCGGGTGTGGTTCTTCCCATAACGGTTGGTAGAGATAAGAGCATCAAAGCGGTGAACGAAGCCTATAAATCAGATAAATTGATTGGTGTTGTAGCTCAAAGAGATGCCAATATCGAAGATCCTGAGCCCAAAGATCTATGTGCCATTGGTACCATCGCCAAGATCATCAAGCTTATCAAAATGCCTGATGGAGGTACTACTATCATTATTCAAGGTAAAAAGCGATTTGAACTGCTCAAGATGGACTCCGAAGATCCTTATTTCAGGGCTTCGATTCGGATGTTGGCGGATGATGAACTGCCTTCTCATGAAGATTTTGACGCGATCGTCAGCAGTATCAAAGACCTGGCAACACAGATCATTCAATTGTCGCCAAACCTTCCCACTGAAGCATCGATCATCCTTAAGAATATCGAAAACCCTTCTTTCCTCATCAACTTTGTCAGTAGCAATTTGAATAGCGAGTTGGCTGAGAAACAAGGTCTACTTGAAATCAACGATATCCATCAGCGTGCGGAAAAGCTGATTCAGATTCTCCAACGTGAACTTCAATTCGCTGAGTTAAAAGACAAAGTGACCAATAAAACACGAACAGAGATCGATAAACAGCAAAGAGATTATTTTCTTCAACAGCAACTGAAAAGTATCAAAGAGGAATTGGGAGGAGACACCAATGAACGTGAGATCGCTGAGATGAAGAAAAAGGCCGAAGGAAAAAAATGGCCTGAAGCAGCAAAGAATCTTTTCAAATCAGGGATCGAAAAATTGGAGCGTATGCATCCTAGTACACCCGATTATTCCGTTGTGTACAATCACCTCGACCTTATGCTCGATCTTCCATGGAATGAGCATACAGACGATAATTACGATTTGAAAAATGCTCAAAAAGTACTGGACATCGACCACTATGGCATGACCAAGATCAAAAGCCGTATTCTGGAATACCTAGCAGTACTCAAATTAAAGGGTGATATGAAAAGTCCGATACTTTGCTTCCTCGGTCCTCCGGGTATCGGTAAAACCTCCTTAGGTCGATCTATCGCTCATGCTATCGGAAGAAAATATGTTCGTTTGAGTTTGGGTGGTATGCATGATGAAAGTGAGATCCGTGGTCACAGAAAGACGTACATCGGTGCTATGCCGGGTCGTATTCTGCAGAATATTAGAAAATGTAAATCATCCAATCCCGTAATGATTCTGGATGAAATTGATAAGATCGGTAATGATTTCCGTGGCGATCCTTCTTCTGCACTTTTGGAAGTATTGGATCCGGAACAGAACAATACTTTTTATGATAACTATTTGGAGCTGGAGTATGATCTGAGCAAAGTACTATTCATTGCTACGGCCAATAACCTTCAAAATATTCAACCAGCTCTGCGTGACCGTTTAGAGATTATCGATTTGAGTGGATATGCAGTGGAAGAAAAAGTTGAGATCGCAAAACGTCACCTGCTTCCTAAGCAAAAAGAAGCGCATGGTTTGGCTAAGGTCAATATCAAGATCAATGACAAAGTATTGGAAAAAGTCATTGAGAACTATACACGTGAAAGTGGCGTAAGGGAACTGGATAGGCAATTGGCTGCACTCATGCGTTACCAAGCAAAAGAGCTCGCTATCAAGAACAAAGTGAAATCTACCCTCACGTTACAGGATGTAGAAAAAATTCTTGGTCAGGCAAGGTATAGCAACGAGATCTACAAAACAGCCAATATGCCCGGTGTAGCTGTTGGATTGGCCTGGACCTATGTTGGGGGAGATATCTTGTTCATTGAAACCATTTTGGGAGAAGGCAAGGGTGAATTGAAACTCACGGGAAATTTAGGTAATGTGATGAAAGAGAGTGCGAGTACAGCACTGAGCTATCTTCAGGCCAATGCCCGTAAATATGGTATCGATCCGGAAGAATTTTCTAAAAAAGCAATTCATATTCACGTACCTGAAGGGGCTGTGCCGAAAGACGGTCCGAGTGCGGGGATCACGATGCTTACCTCATTGGCTTCAGCATTTACAGGCAGAAAAGTAAAACCTTATTTGGCTATGACAGGTGAGATCACGCTTCGTGGACAGGTATTGCCGGTAGGAGGTATCAAGGAAAAAGTGCTTGCGGCAAAAAGATCAGGTTTGAAAGAGATCATCCTTTGCTGGCAGAATGAAAAAGATGTAAAAGAAATTGAGGGTGATTATATCAAGGGTGTGGAATTCCATTATGTGAAGACCATGCAACAGGTGGTAGATATTGCACTTGTATGACATTAAAATTAGGGGCTGTTTGAACCTTTCGATGGCCATCTTGTTATTTAGACATCAACATTTTCTTCATGTTGGTTGTTTTAAGGGTTAAGATCCCCCATCTCCATGGGGGATTTCATTTTTTTAAGGTGCTGCATTAATTTCTACCTGAACCATACAAATTGTAGATTTGATCATAGTGGTATACAGGATATTTATTTTACTGACTTTAACAGTTTATTCAATCTCTGCAAGTGCTCAAACTTTGGGAGGCAATGCCGTATTTAGTTTTCTCAAACAAGCTAATACTGCACAGCTCTCAGCTTTGGGTGGACTCAATATCACATCCGGTGGAAAAGATATAGGAATGGCCTTTCATAACCCTGCCTTATTGAGGAAGGAAATGCATCAACAGGTCAATACTTCTTTTAATGCTTTTATTGCCGGTATCAGTAATTATAGTATCAGTGCCGGATATCATTTAGACAATGCAAAAACCAATATCGGATTTGGTGTCAACTATCTCAATTACGGTACCATGGATCAAACTGATGCAGCAGGTAATATCATTGGTCGCTTCAATCCACGCGATTATGTGGTACAAGTAATGGCTTCCAGAACGCACAAAGAAAAATGGTGGTATGGAGCCACTATAAAGTTCATTCATTCAGGTTATGGTCAATTTCGATCATCAGGAATGGCCATGGACATTGGAATCAACTATCATGATGAAGAGAATGGTTTACAAGCGGGTGTTACGGTTAAAAACATAGGTACTCAATTCAATACTTATGATAGAAGCGGCAGAAAAGATGAATTACCTTTTGATCTACAGGCAGGTGTTACCAAGAAACTCAAGAATGCACCTATGCAATTCTCATTGACGCTACATGAGTTACATCGGTTCAATAATTTTTATAATGATACAACTTTCAGAGCCGGGGAAGGAGAAGATGATTTTAGTGGTAAGAATACGCTACAAAAAATTTTCAATCACATAGTATTGGGAGTCCAGTTCTTTCCCGATGAAAAACTCGAGATCAGTACCGGATATCATTTCCAACGCAGACAAGAACTCAATGGATTCAATATCACTAATGGGTTGAATGGTTTTTCTGCCGGTGCCGGAATCATTCTTCCGAAACTACAAGTGCGTTATGCAACAGGATTTTATCAGCGACAATTATTCCATCAGTTCTCACTCAACTTTAATTTGAAAGGAGGCAACTTGTAAGAAGCTTATATTTCTGATAACAATTGCTGATATAGATCGATGTATTGTCCAACATGAAATCCATCCATCAGTGCATGATGCACATGAATGGAAACAGGCATTTGTTTTCTGCCATTCACTTCCGTCATCTTTCCAAAAGAGATCTTTGGACAAGAATCTTTGAATGAAAAACTTCTGGCATGAGACAAACCGGTGAAATTGATCCAAGGTACAGATGAATAATGGATCACATTTTCCCCGGAAACAGCAGGGATAAGACCTGTGCTATTTCTTACCTCTTCCATGGTTGTCTTCGCAGCATCGGCAAAACTTTCAAAGTCTGGATGATAATCCATATAAGAAAACCCGAAAGTGCCATCCGGTCTGTTGATGGTGGGAGAGGCATTTACTGTATCATACAAATACACATTACCATCTGAGATCCTGTAACGGAAAGGTTCTATTTGATTGGCAGCTTTCAAAGAAAGATGCAGGTAATATAAAAAGAAAGAATAATCGTTCGCTTTGGCCTTAGTATAGGCTTCGGTACAATCTACTTGTACAGTAACGCCAAAAAAAGGCTCTTCAAATTGATTAAAAAAGCGAAACTGATCTTTGCGATTCCAGGATTCGATATCAAGTAATGTTTTCATGACTAGAGGAAAGATAATACTTCTTTGATCTCATTCACTTGTCTGAAATTTGGATGTTTGATATCTCCATCCACAGTTTCGTGAGCCCAAGTGGTATGATAGGGAATATGCACAGCATGTCCATTCAAGGCTAACACAGGGATCACATCAGACTTTAATGAATTGCCTAGCATCATAAAAGAGGAAGGTTCAATATCCAGATGTTTGATCAGCTTCTGATAATCAGCTTCCTTTTTTTCAGACATGATCTCAATATGATGGAAGTGATGTGATAAACCGGATCTGATCAATTTCCTTTCTTGATCCAGCAGATCACCTTTTGTAGCAACTACCAATTTATATTTCCCTTTCAGAGCATCTAGTACTTCTTCTACACCTTCTAAAAGTACCATAGGTTTATCTAGTAATTCTTTTCCCAATTGAATACATTTTTCAATGATCTCAACGGGAACGGTTTTATTGGAAACTTCCAATGCTGTTTCAATCATACTCAGCATAAACCCCTTTACACCATAACCATACAGACTTAAATTCTTGATTTCGGTATGTAACAATTCTCTGGCAACCGAGTGGTGTGGTAAGTAATCTTCCAATAGCTCACAAAATTTATCTTCTGTATCTCTGAAATAAGGTTCATTCACCCACAATGTATCATCCGCATCAAATGCAATTACTTTCAATGAATTCATATTCTTTTCTTTCAATTATTTTCCGCCACCGGGCTTTTTCGGCAAAACAGCTTTGGGCTTTTCTGCAGGAGGTGGAGGTGTATTTCCTTTATTATCTTTTTTCTCCGGCGTTTTAGGAGTCGCAGGTTTGATGTCAGATTCGGCTCCTATATCTTCTAGTTTGATATTCTGTGGGATTTCATAATCTTCAGAAGTTCCTGTTCCTACATCTTCACCTTCACCGCCCAATATCGGCGTAGAGTCATTGAGATAATCAATAACGATATCGTTGCTCATGATATCAGGTTTCACAAAAGTGGCACTTTTATCAATACCGCAATTCGGATCAGCAGCTGCTTTAGCGAAGAAGTATGCCCATATCGGCATAGCAGCGCGACCGCCTTGTCCATTTGCACTCTCTTTATTGAAGTGAATAAAACGATCATCGGCACCCACCCAAGCACCACCCATGAGCTGAGGAGTATAGCCCATGAACCATCCATCACTGTTTTCATTGGTAGTACCTGTTTTACCTGCATTCTCAACACCTGGCATTCCATATCCCCATATACCACGACCTGTACCTACTTGTACTGTTCCTTGCATCATCTTCACCACTGAATAAGCGGTTACCTCACTAATGACTTCTTTTCTTTTGGGTGTGAATGTGGCTAATACATTTCCATTTCTATCTTCAATTCTGGTGATGTACATGGGCTTCACATTAAAGCCTCTGCCCGGGAACATGCTAAAGCCCTGCATCATTTCAAATAAAGAGATCTCACAAGATCCTAATGCAATGGAAGGATAAGGTTCAATCTTGGTTTTGAAATCGCAACGCTCCAGAAAATCTACCAATCTCTTTGCACCATTGTTTCCTTCAGCATCCAACTGTTTCATGATATAAGCCGAAGCACAGTTTCTTGAGAAAGCAAGTGCAGAAGCCATGGGCATAGCGCCACCCTGACAAGATCTGCTGGTTGCAGGAACCAATCCATACTGACCAAAACTTTGTTGCTCATCGTATACGGTAGTATTGGGTGTAAATCCGGCTTCTTCGATCGCTAAACTATACAGCAAAGGCTTCATCGTAGAACCAACCTGACGTTTGGTATTGAAATTCACGTGGTCATACTTGAATGACTTGAATCCGATACCTCCAACCCAAGCTTTGATCTCTCCGGTTAAAGGATCCATCACCATAAAACCTGCTTGTAACATTTGTCTGTGGTAACGGATAGAATCATAAGGTGTCATCGTAGTATCCGTTTCACGACTGCTATTATAAGCAAACACACGCATGGGTGTTTTTTCAAAGAATGTTTTTCGGATATCCTCTTCACTTAATCCTTCTCTATCCAAATTTTTCCAACGGTCGCTTTGCTTCATAGCAGTTTCCAATACATTTTCATAACCCTTCCAGATACTCCCATTTCTGATATTGGCTTGTGTATTGAACAGCTTCTGCATATAATTCATATGCTTGGCTACAGCTTCTTCCGCATACTGTTGCATTCTGGGGTTGATGGTGGTATAAATTTTCAAACCATCACGATAGAGATTATAGTTATCACCATTACTCTTTTTATTTTCCTTACACCATTTCTTCATCTCTTCACCAAGGATCATTCTGAAGTAGGGGCCGAGACCTGCTGTTTCATCCAGCTTTTTATAATTGAGTTCTATCGGCTTACGTTTTAATATGGCAGCTTCTGCTTCTGTAAGGTATTCGTTACGTACCATCTGATTGATCACGGTATTTCTTCTATCCAAAGCCAACTTTGGATTACGTCTTGGATTATAGATCGTAGCACCTTTCAACATACCGATCAGTACTGCTGACTCTTCGATATTCAATCTATCAGGCTCTTTTTGAAAGAAGGTTTTTGCTGCATTGCGGATACCAAAAACATTATCACCAAAAGCAACGGTATTCAGATAGATGGTAATGATCTCTTCTTTGGTAAAGTTGCGTTCCAATTTTACAGCGATCACCGATTCCTTGATCTTCTGGATGATACGAAGAAATATATTGCGGGTACTCCAGTTATCGGTAAACAGATTCTTCGCTGTTTGCATGGTGATGGTACTGGCACCACCTTCTCTGCCTAAAAAAATCAAAGCTCTTCCCAATGAGCGGGGATCGATACCGCTATGGTCATAAAAACGCTCATCTTCTGTAGCCACCAATGCATTCACAACATGTTTACTGATGTCTTTGTACTGTACATTGATACGATCTTCGAGATAGTATTTTCCCATCAATGTACCATCCTGCGCATACACTTGACTCGCCAGTGATGCGGTTGGGTTTTCAATATCATTGATAGAAGGCATTCTTCCTAATAGACCAAAATTGATCATCAGCAGGAACACAATACCTCCACCCAGCGTCCAGAAAAAAATGCGCCAGAAAATACGAACAGACTTTGACATAATCAGCTATAAAAGGTTTCTAATAACAAGTCGTAAAGCTAAAGAAGAGTTGGTGAAGCTCCTCTTCAGGGTCGTTAAAATTTATCAGGTAATATTTTTTGCAGGAATGCACGATAGGCAGCTGCGTCTTTTTTGGTTTGTAGAAGGCGTAAGTTGGCCGGACTGATGATCAAGAATCCATATTTATCCGTACTTAGCCATGGTACAATACGATTCGGTGCCAGCGGTTTCACTACATCGGTATATCCAACCGCCTCATTTGCGTCTTTGAATGGACCAATCAATAAAAACTGAACTTCTGGAAGAATGGTTTGGGTTAAGATGGATAATCTTCTGTTGAAAAATTTTTCCTGATTGAATCTGTTAAATGCATTCCTTGCTTCACCTGCAAACATGCCGTCTACTTTGTTCAAAACCACCACCGCATATTGGGTATCAGTGGCCACAAACTCATAATCCAATTCAACAGATTGAACCGGTGATTGAACAGCATTGGTAATATTTAAGCCCGGTTGCTTCAGGTCTTTGATAGCAGGTGTGGTAGCTACACTATCCTTTTTTTGTGGAGTGGAGGTGATCACATTTGCAGGTCCGGAAAGATCTACTGAGCGGGTAACAGTTTCTACAGGTCTTTCAACATTCAGACCAGATAAGTATCCCTCGATCTCATTTCTTCTCTTTAAAACATCGATCATTGTCGTTGCTTTTTCTGCCAATGGTGAAGTTGGGAAATTGGTGATCAACTGTTCCAGACGATGGATGGCAGTACTGTCTTTACGTTCTTTGATATAATAGATCGATTCAATGTACAAGAGTTGTGGTGTCCACTCAGAACTATTCAAGGTTTTTTCAGCTTGCTTTTTAGCTTGAATCGCTGCTTCAAATTTTCCTTCAATGAACAGGTCATAAATGTTACTATACAATTTTTCTTTTGGGTCCTGCTGTTTATTCTTGACCGTATTGCCATACAAAAATTTACTATCCGAATATTGACTGTTGAATACTAGCGACAATGAATCTGCTGCTTTCAGGTTATTGCTTTTACGGTAGCACTGTATTAATAGAAAACTGGTTTCTTCTGCTTCAGAAGATTGCGGGAATCGTCTTAATAACTCTTCATATACTTCAATGGCAGAAGCATAATCATCTAATTGTTGATGAAAGATCTTTCCATTATCTAATAAAGCTCGAATAATAATGGTATTGGAGAGTTCTTTTTGTTCCTGAGTGAGCGGAATGGCATTCAATAAAGATTCTAAACTCAATTCTTCCCTTTTAGGCTCGGTCTTTCCATCTTGCGGGATACTGGCTTGTGTTTGTTGTGTGGTAATGACTTTGTCAATAGCAGATTGTCTTCTCCAATTGTCAACATTGGGTCTATTACCCCATCTGCGATTGAATTCACTCAAGCCACGACTTTTTAAATTACTATTCTGAAAATAAAAATCAGTATTGCTATTCCCAAATAAGTCGCCACTGGTTTTATTGTCTACTGTAAGGTCAGCACCAAATGAAGGTTCATCAGATTCTTTAATGCCTCTTTCTTTTCTTATCTGGCGGAGTAGTTTTTTCAAAAAATCTGTTCTTGCAGTTTCTGATAAAGCTGCGATCTTTTGAACACTATCTTCTCTCGTAATATTCTCTTCATTGATACTGATCAGCTGTAATGCGGGTTTGCGTGTTTCAATTCTAAGCTGTTCATCAGGAGGTAAAAGTCTGGCCTCTACACTATCATAAAAACGAAATGACTGACTATAAGCCTTACGGTCATAATTCAGATCGCCTAGTAATAAAAAACTTTTCTGTTTTTGAATAGGGTTATCGCTGCTGTAGGCTACACTCTTTAAAAGCCATTGCTGAGCAGCCGGGTATGCTTTTCTGCTGAGTTCCAATTTGGCAGCAGCATAATAAATGATGTCGCGGTATACATCATATTTATCCTTTTTAGCCATTTTGAGCAACTCATTCAGATTCTCCTGTACAGCATTATCTTTTTCACCCGTAGCTAGCGCAGCAATATTTAATCTAGCATACACTTCCATGAATGGATCCTTCGCATAACGAATGGCTTCGGTAAAATTTTTAATAGCGTCATTGTTTTTATTGGCTCTTTCATAAAGTTGTGCAGCCAGATAATAGGTCCTTGCTTTATCCTGCAGGTCATTTCCTTTTTTCAAAGAGCGGGTCAGGTAAAAAGCGGCGCTGTCGTAGGCATTGAGTTTATAAAACAGATAAGCACTTGCTTCATCCAGTTCCGGTTGTAGGCGAGAAGGAAAAAGCGCATCACTTCTTATCAATGCAATAAGTCCGGAAGCTTCTGCCATTTTATCTTGTTCAATATAGGTTCGGGCCATCCAAAGAAAACTTTCATTTCTGCTGGGAAGTGTGGTGGTCATCTTCTTCCAGAGATTTCTTTTTTCATTGGTCGAGATGGTAAATACACCACCTGCATTACCTGCATTACTTCCAATGGGAACATCATAGCCATCATCTTTAGGAGCAAAGGCATAGTTGATGTATTGGAATACGTGTAATGCAGAATCAAAATCTTTTCTAAACAGATAGGCTTTGCCCATCAACAAATAGAGATTATCTACCCAATCACTTCTAAGATCATGTAGTAATATTCCGGCTGTACACTTATAGAGAACCGTATCTATTTGATCTTGTGCAGTAGTTTCGAGATCGTAATCGTAAAATGATAGCAGTTGTGTATAATCATCTCGATGAGACTCCGTAGCTCTACCTACTATCTCATTCATTCGTTGGTTGGCATTGAAATAATAGTTGAAGTGAGTAACCGTATTGTTATAGATCCTTTTCGGAAGCGTGAATTTTTTATTGCCAGATTTTTCAGATGGCAAGGTTCTGTTATCGTAAGGTTTTTCTTTTTTTAGTTCAATGGTGGTATAAGGCTGCGCCACACTTTTGCCTGTCAAAAGGAGGAAAAAAACAGACAAGCATGGTAGTACAGAACGTAAAATCATCCCGGAAAATCTTATTCGCTGGTGTATCTGCATAAAATCACTTTAAAAATACAGTTATTTCCCTTTCGGCAGCTGTGAAAACCCATTTCATCATTACCTTTAACCTGATTTTAGTCTATGGCCAATTCGGATAATAATAATAACCTTAAGCGCATCAGAAATAACTACCGCCTGGTGGTGATGAATGATGATACTTATGAAGAAGTAGTGACGTTCAGATTATCACGTCTCAGTGTCTATATAGGATTGAGTACAGTATTCGTATTACTAGTTGGACTCACCATTGCTTTGATCGCGTTTTCTCCGTTAAAGTATTATATACCCGGATATGGAACCCGAGAGAGTAGGGCAGCGCTTCAAATGTTGAAAATGAGAACAGATTCACTCGAGCAAGCCATCCGGTATAAAGAACAATATATTGATGGAGTGAAAAAAGTATTGGCCGGTGATACCCCATCTCAATTAGACACCATTTCTTTGGCCATTCCTAAGACAGATATATCGAGCGAATAATGCCATCAGATCAACGTCCTGATAAAACTTTACTCACCTATGCCTCACTAGCCACACAATTCATTGTATTGTTGTGTATAACCATATATGGTGGAAAGTGGGCAGATCAATATTTTAGCTTTTCAAAACCTGTATTGATATGGCTGCTGCCCTTGCTCGCATTAGCCGGGTCACTGATCAAATTAATCAGTGATACATCAGGTAAAACAAAAAAATGATTATGGGAAAAAAAATCAGACCACTCATTTTATTCTTCTTGATCACCAATGCACTCTTTGTTGTTGGTGACAAACAGATCATGGCATGGAGAATGAAACAGGATGTGTTGATCATTGCCAATATTTTATTGTTTGTATTCTCATTGATCGGTCTGTTGTTGCAATTGAATGCATCTAAGAATCCCAACCCAAATGCTATTGTGCGAGCTGTCATGGCGGGTATGGGATTAAAACTGATTGGTTTTGGAGCAGCTTTGTTGATCTATTTATCTATGGTAGGAAAAGATAAAAGTGTGTATTCAGTCTATGCTGCACTCGGATTATATGTTCTTTATACCTGGATAGAAGTTCGATTATTCTTAAGGCAGAATCCAAAGAAGAATGCCCGTATCTGAACATCCTATGCAGGCCCTGGCCGCATTTCTTCCTGAAGGTAGTTTTGAGGAAGTTGTGGCATATATCAAACAGTATCGGATTCATTTGACCATCACAAGAAAAAGAAAATCGGTACTGGGTGATTATCGCCATGCATTTGCAGGAAAGAATCATCGCATCACTGTGAACGGTGATTTGAATCCATATGAATTTCTAATTACACTATTACATGAGTTGGCACATTTGCTGACTTTTGAGCAATATCGTAACAGGGTGGAAGCACATGGACAAGAATGGAAGACCTGTTATGCAAAATTGTTACTGCATTTTATTCAATTAGGCGTTTTTCCGGAAGATGTCGAACAAGCACTGCATTCTTCTGTAATGAATCCTGCTGCTACTGCTAATGGTGAAACCGCTTTGTTATTGGTTCTTCGTAAGTACAATAAACAACAAAAAGTTGGGTATGCACATGTGGCTGATATTGCTGAGGGACAATTATTCCAGATGGATAATGGACGAATTTTCAGACGTGGAAAGCTTAGAAGAAAAAGATATGAGTGTGTGGAAGTAGCTACAGGACTACGTTATTCATTCAGCGCAGTGATGGAAGTCAAGATCATTCATTTCGACCGATAAAATCTATTAGCTGCAAGCTACAAGCTTCAAGATATTTTATACCACTTGAAGCTTGAGGCTTGCAGCTGGAAGCCAAAAAAGCCCCGGCTTTTACCAGGGCTTTCGCATTTTTAAAGTTTCAATTAAGCAACCGCTTTCTTCACTAATGCTGCTGCTTCACTCAGTTCAATAGCAGATTGTACTTTCAGTCCACTTTCATCGATCAGTTTCTTTGCTTCAACGGCATTGGTTCCCTGTAATCTCACGATGATAGGAATTTCAATATTGCCCAATTTATTATAAGCTTCGATTACACCTGCAGCAACACGATCGCAACGAACGATACCACC
>JBDKEH010000100.1:0-21327 GCA_039795345.1 Bacteroidota bacterium | reverse complement strand
AGAATGCAGCGCATCAACTAGATAAACCTTATGTGATCTTGATTTCTGCAGATGGCTTCAGAAGTGATTTTGCTGTAAAATACAATGCAAAAAATTTACTTACTTTAGGAAAACAAGGTGTCGTTGCAGATTATATGCAACCATCATTCCCTTCTCTCACCTTTCCCAATCACTATACCATTGTAACAGGTTTATATCCCGCTCATCATGGCCTTGTAGATAATAGTTTTTATGATCGTGCTCGTCAGCAAACCTATGGCATGCAGGATAAAAAGATGGTAGCAGATCCTTATTGGTATGGAGGAACACCACTATGGGTTTTGGCAGAGCAGCAACAAATGATCGCAGCGAGTTTTTATTGGGTTGCATCTGAAGCTCCGATTCAGCAATTACCTCCTACTTATCATTATTACTACAACGAAAAAATTGGGATTGAGCAAAGAATTGAAACAGTGAAACAATGGCTGGCTTTACCGAAAGAAAAAAGACCTCACTTTATCAGTTTTTACTTTCCTGAAGTAGACCATGCAGCACACAGCTTTGGTCCGGATAGCAAAGAAACAGGTGATGCTGTTCAATTTGTAGATGAAAGTATTGGTAAACTACAAGCAGTAGCAGCAGCATCGGGATTACCGATAAATTTTGTTTTTGTAGCTGATCATGGCATGGCAAAGGTTGATCAGCAAAATACGATCCCATATCCTGCTATTGATACCGCATTATTTACCATCAATTCCGGAAGTGCCGTATTGCAATTATATGCGAAAGATAAAAATGCAATTACTCCATTTTATGAGACGCTGAAGAAGAACGCTGTAGATTATGATGTTTATTTGAAATCTGCAATGCCTGCTAACCTACATTACAGCACGAATGATGATCGATATAATAGAATTGGAGATATTATTCTTTTAGCTCGCTTACCCAAAGTTTTTAACAGAGGCGGACGCCCTACTGGACCAGGCAAACATGGCTTTGACCCACACCATCCTGATATGCGTGCAAGCTTCCAAGCATGGGGACCCGCGTTTAAAAAAGGTCTGCATATTCAAGGATTCGAAAACATCCATGTATACCCATTGATCGCAAAAATACTGGGACTACAATACGATGCTACAAAAATTGATGGGAAAACTGAAACACTGGAGAGAGTGTTAAATAAGGAATAAGAAACATGAAATAAGAAATGAGAAAGTAATGATCTTATCCAAATTCCTCATTTCTTATTTCATGTTTCTCATTTAAGATTGTTCTAGTCTTCCCAACGCCACTCTCCTGCTATTTTTAGCGGCTCTTTCAGATTGTTCTTTAATAAGAATTCTCTGGTTTCAGCATCAGTGAAATGTTTGGCTTTGATGATATCTGTATCGGCAATACCATACAATAACATGGCATTGAATCTAACGGTGTTCTTCATGCCTTGTTGATCTACTAATTTAAAATCATCACAATCAGCATGATAACAAGGTCCGGCATTATTTGGCAGTCGGCCGCCTGCAGCTCCCCCTGTGGGAACGCCATGCAACATAAATGGTTGATGATCGCTATGTAATCCTGCGCCACTTCTGAAGCTATTGGTAAAGCTGGTGTCAAGACTTTTTGCAATAGCACCAATGGCCTGAAAGAGCTCTTTGCTTTCTTCAGCAGTAGTAGAATATCCTTTAGGATCATTGGTCATATCATAGTTCAGCATATAACGCAACTGATCGATCGTTTTATTTTTAATAGCTTGTTCTACATAAGCTTTTGATCCTAACAATCCTTCTTCTTCTCCCATGAACATCACAAATTCAATGGTTCTTTGGGGCTGTAGTTTCAATACTTTGAAAGTACGAGCCATATCCAATACAGAGAATGATCCAATTCCATTATCAATAGCACCTGTTGCGAGATCCCAACTATCCAGATGACCACCTACTACTATTTTTTCATTGGGAAGTGTTTTCCCTTTAATGGTAGCGATCACATTTCTTGCTTTGATCATACCCGAGAAATTGGTCATATTAATATGTGCATAGTGTGTAGCTTTTGCTACTTCAGCTTTGAAGGCCATCCCATCTTCTTTACCGATACAAACGGCAGGAATCGGTATCAACTTTCCGGTAACTGATGCAGTACCTGTCAATAAAATCCCTCCATCAGCTGTATTGATGATAATGATTCCTTTTGCCCCATATTTAGTAGCTAATGCTGTTTTTTCAGAACGATGCAAACTTCTTGTACCTGCTTTAGAACCTGGTAATACCCCCAAATAAACAAGAGCGATCTTACCGGTTACTTTACCCGGATTTGCTAAATAATCTTCTTCCAACCCATTCCCCATATCAGCTACTTCAAGTGTAACGTCTGCTGCAACAGGTGAATGTGCCAACGAAACAGATTTTACCTCTTTTAAAGAAGACTTATCGGTACCGATTTGAACAGTTAAAGTTCCCCTACTCCAGCTTTCTACTTCAAACGGCTGATATTTTACATCTTTAAATCCATAAGACTTAAGCAGATTGTATGCATAAGTTTCCGCCCTTTCGCCATTCTTAGATCCTGTAAGACGATGACCAATGGTTTCAGTAGCTTCTTTTAAAGTACTATAAGCCTTCGAGTTTTGTTGAACTTCATCGTTAATGGCTTTAAAAATAGTATTCCACTCTTGTTTTGCCTGTGCTTGGGCAACTACATTGATAAGCAATATGGCTGTTAATCCAATAATAAAATGTCTGATCATAATAGGTAATTATAAGACTGGAAATTTATCAATTAAAACTGAAGTTGAGTAGAATAATCCGTAAATAGCTGTTTTACCCTATAAAAACGGTGATCAACCGAACATCTACATTGACTGAACAGATTTCTACATATTTAATATCTTAGTCGTATATGAATAAGCACCAAAGAACTTATTGGATCTTTCAAACAGCCGGCTGGTCGCTATATTGTTTGATCTATATTTTCTTTTATTTATCCATACGTGCTGCCCCCCAGCCCTTCTTTTTTGAGCAGTTGTTGACACATGTTTTTATCGGATTTTGGCTCACCCACATCATGCGCATGGTGATTCAAAAATTGGGCATCCTAAAACTTAGTCTGAAGAAACAGATTTTTTCTTTGACCATCCTTTCATTGGTTTTTTCATTTTTTATAGGTGTTTGTATTGTTGCTACTGAATCGTGGTTGGATATTCAATCATTTAATCTTGCCAACTTCTCTTTTCTGAATATCGCTATACGATTTGCATTTTCATATTTCCATTTTGTTTTGATATGGAATCTATTGTATTTCACATATCACTATGTACAAAAGACCCGTGAACAAAATATTGAGCAGGCCAAGTTGGAAAATCTATTGAATGAATTAGAGATCACCACTTTAAAATCTCATATCAATCCTGAATTTTTATTCAACAGTTTGAATAGTATCCGATCACTGGTAACAGATGATCCTGTAAGGGCACGTAAAGCAATCACCATGCTGAGTAATATTCTACGTAATAGTATTCAGGTAGATAAAGCTGAAAGAACTTTATTTGAGAAAGAATTATCGATCATCAAAGATTATATTGCCTTGGAGCAAATTCGATTAGGTGATCAATTGTATGTGGAGTATGACATTGAGGAAGATACACTAGATCAACCTGTTCCTGCTATGGTAATTCAGAACCTGGTTGAAAAGGCTATCAGACATGGTTTTAATGAAGAAGCCAAACAGGGAAGTATTTGCATTTATTCGGAGTACAAAGGAGATCTTCATTGTTTTGGTGTTACCAGCTCAGGAAGCTTATCAAATTATCTGGAACAAGAAAATGATCATCTGAGTGAGATCAGAAAACGTATTTACAGTGTTTATGGGAAAAAAGCACGTATCCTTGTAGACACTCCTGACGAGGGTATGATCAAAGCTGCAGTCTGCATTCCCTTATAACTATTCAGGTTGGAATTTTTGTAATTCTGATTGCTGATCCAGATAATACTTCAATAAAGTTATTTGGTTTCTCGCTCGTACAAGATTATGATCAGCATATTGGATTTGATAATAGACATCTCCATTCAAATAATCCGTCATGAATCGTAGCGCTTGCATATAAATCATGATCGCTCCTGCATGATACAATGATTGTCTTTCTTTTTCGGAAAGAATATCTCCTATTCCTTTAGTATAGCCTTTGATGATTGCTTGATAGATCTCTTTTCTTACGTGTATCAAACTCAATTCTTGTTCATCTTCACCTACCGGTGAGAGATATGTTCTGAACATATCACCAAGATCGCTAAAAAAATATCCGGGCATTACTGTATCCAAATCAATGACACATACTCCTTGATCATTTTGATCAAATAATACATTGCTGATCTTAGTATCATGATGTGTCACCCTCATTTTAAATTCCGGATCATGGGTCATTTCATTAAAAAGATGAACGATAGATCTATTTGTCTGCAAAAATGAGATCAAATCTTGCGTTTGTTCGATACGATGATCCAATCCGGATTTTAACGATTGTAAAAATTGTTCGTATCGCAATGAAAGATCATGAAACTGTTTGATGGTGAGGTGTAATTTGGTACAATCAAAATCAGCAAATTGTTTTGTAAAATTTCCGAATTGAAATGCTGCTTCTTCAGCTTGTTGTACAGTTTTTACAACAGTGATCGTTCGAGTATTTGGTATGTATTTGAATAAGCGATAAGAATCATTCTGATATTGCACCATCGTTTGTCCGGAAGATGTTGCCAACGGTATTGTAAACAAATATTCAGGGTTCACAGTTTGGATATATGCACTTAGCTGCTCAATATTCTGTTGAATGAATACAGGGGATTGAAAAACTTCCGTATTGATGCGTTGTAACACCCATGCGTCTTGTTGACCGCTCAATTTCCACGTATGATTGATCAATCCATTACTAATGGTATCGATTGCAGTTACTTTTGTATGTAACCCATAAACTTCCAATACAGAAATAGGAGGATGGATCATATGCAGCATTAAAAATCATCATTGAGCGCAAAAATAGGTTTTCGATACATCCATTGTCCACCAGTAAAATCAGGGAATGGAACTGTTTGATTACCCAGATCAATGGATTGCTCACTCAATGGTGTTATAGCACTCCAGCTTGCCGCATCATAAACATCCATAGGAGTTGGCTGTTTGCGTTTGATAGATTCCACAAATGAATGGATTACAAAAAAATCCATACCACCATGACCGGCACCATCGGTTTCTTTGCTCCATCTTTTCCATAAAGGGTGGTCATATTTATCTAACCATTCTTTGCTATTATCCCACTGATGTGATTTAGCAGATTTACCTTCTAAATAAATTCCTTTGTTAACATCCATCCAAAGCCCCTCTGTACCTTGCACTCTGAATCCTAACGAGTACGGTCTTGGAAGATTGGTATCATGTTGTAGTAAAATGGTTTCACCATTAGCACAAAGAATATTGGTAGTTACTACATCACCCAATTTGAATTTAACTTTAGCATTGGGATGATTTTCTCCTCCATTTTTAACAACGTGATTGTGCAACCCTCTTGCTTTGGAAGCGAAGGATGATAAAGAAAGAAAACGATTTCCTCGATTGATATTGATATAGTGAGCAATGGGGCCGATACCATGTGTCGGATATAGATCCCCATTTCTGTTTACCGAGTGAGCCGTTCTCCACGACGCTTCTGAGAATCCTTTCTCACCAAACTCTACTCCATGCCCATAAGGATGTACCCCATCATTGAATTTTACTTCGCGAAGATCATGTTGGTAACCTCCTTGCAGATGAATCAACTCACCAAAGAGATTTTGTCTGACCATATTTAAGACTGCCATCACATCTCTTCGATAGCAAACATTCTCTAGCATCATTACATGTGCTTTCGCAGCTTCTGCAGCGCGTACGACCTCCCAATGATCTTCCAGACTAATACCTATCATTACTTCAGAGCCAATGTATTTGATCCCTGTCTGAATCGATTTAATGATCATTTCTTTATGCCATTCCCAGGGAGTTGCTATAATAACCCCATCAAGCTGATGGGTTTCAATCATTTTCAGCCATGCATAGTTATCACCTGTAAATATCTTAGGGATTGTCTTACCACTTTTCGTGATCATCGCTTTTGCTGATTCCAGCATTTTTTCATTGATATCACAAATGGCTACCAGTTCTGTATCTGCCCTGCGTAAGATCAGGTCTAGATGATTTTGTCCACGAAGACCTGTTCCAATAATGGCAAGACGAACTTTTTCGACTTTGGTTTCAGCATGTGTGGTGATGGATGGAAGCACAGTCATAGCAGCAGCAGTGAATCCTGTCTGTGCAATAAATTTTCTTCTAAGCATGGCAGTTGTTTTGGCAACCGCAATGTAAGCGAATAAATAATAAAAAAGTTACGTGATGGGGTTTGAAATACGAATTAAGGCTTAATACATGTTACAGAGCAGGTTCCCCATTGATCACAAACAGCAGCGGGTTCCTCTCCGATACTGCAAAAGGGTACGATCTGAGATCCATTAGGGTTTTCCCTGGAAGTAATATGAATACTGGTTATTACAAACTCTCCTAAGCCATGCTCTTTCATCAATAGATCGAAAGACTGTAATAATTCAGTAGCATGTCTGTTGATAGTTTGAAGCTGACGTTTAGTAAGGGTCTGTTCCGATTGCATGACTAGAGTTTATCAAATAAATAAGTAGTGTTGGGAAGAGAGTTGATTTAATTCGATCATGTTAGTGCATGTAAATAGCTCTTGTTATGTAATTCGTAATAGCTCCCCCCGGAACTGTTCAAAACCGAGCTTGATCGAATCAAATCAACATTGCTTCCTTTTTGCTTATAGTGTGGTAATTATTACCCAACAATTATTTTACAAAATTATCTTTCTCGACTACTAACGAATCGATTATTAGATCAACAACCATTATTAACACATATAAATACGGTAGCATTGTTCAAAAAAAATCGCCCGATCAAGATGATCGGGCGATTGTGATACTTCAATAAACATTAGTTCTTTGGACGGAAAGATCGGATTGGTGGAGCCGGTTCTTTCTTCAATTCAATTCCCTGTGTTGGCATTAAACGTAAAGCTTCCTGAACTGCTCTTTCCAGTTGAGGATCACGGCCTTCAATGATCGCTTTTGGGTCATGAAACACTTCGATATCCGGAGCAATACCTTCTGCTTCTACTGCCCACTTTCCATCGGTATCAAAGAACCCACCTCTTGGAGCGACCATTCTTCCCCCATCAATAAATGGCGGGGTATCCCAGGTACCTACTAGTCCACCCCAAGTTCTTGTTCCTACCAATGGGCCTAGTTTCATTTTTCTAAACATATAAGGTAACAAGTCACCACCTGATCCTGCATTTTCATTGATGATCATTACTTTCGGCCCCCAGATACCGGCCATTGGCGTGGTAGACACGCGATGACCTTCCACTCTATTATTGAAATAGCCTTGTAGTTTTCTACTCATCACATCGATCATATAATCAGCAGCAGAACCTCCTCCATTGTTTCTTTCATCGATGATCGCACCTTGCTTATCCTGCTGAGAGAAATAATAACGATTGAATGATGTGTATCCGGGATCGCCGGTATTAGGTACATATACATAGGCCAACTTACCTCCTGATAAAGCATCTACTTTCCTTCTGTTACCTTCTACCCAATCTCTGGAGCGAAGTGCTGCTTCATTAGCAATAGGAACAACTGTGATCAATTGTGATCCTTCCCAACTTGGCTTACTATTGATACGTATTTTGATCTGTCTGTTTGCTGTGCCTTCAAACAAACTATACAAATTCATAGAAGCATCTAATTTTTGTCCGTTTACTTCCAATAAATAGTCGCCCACTTTCACATTCATACCCGGACCACTTAAAGGCGATCTTAATTCCGGATTCCAATTTTCTCCGGTATAAATTTTCTTGATTTTGAAATAACCATTATCAATTTGATAATCTGCTCCAAGCAATCCACCGGGAATAGATGGTACATCCGGAAAATCTCCGCCATTCACATAAGAATGTCCAACAGCAACTTCACCACTGATAATGTCAATGATGTAATTCAAATCTGATCTATGTTTCACATGTTTTACCCAAGGCTTGTACCATTCATAGATTTTATCCCAAGGAGCTCCATGCACATTATCTACATAGAGAAAATCTCTTTGTAAACGCCAACCTTCTTTATAGATCTGTTCTGCTTCTTTATTTGGATCAACATATACTTTCATTCCATCTGTTGCCAATCTACCTTCACCCGGACGAGGTGCTGCTGCAGTACCTACGATATACCAACCCGGACCGGAACGATACAATAAGTTTTTACGATCAGAACTCGTTACAGCAGCCGCTACTGCTCTTGCAAACTCAATGGTTTTTTGATCTTTCGTGCTATACCTGTTCAAAACAACGCCCGGCTGATTTGGAACAGCCTCCATATAAAATACAGTTCCTTCAGGACCTGCCACTAAGCCGGTGTAATTTCTCATTGGTATATTGGCTGCAATGATTCGCTGATCCAATCCCTCAAAATCAATTTTAACTTGAGCACCTAAAGTCGAAGGCTTTGTTTGTTTAGATCCTGTATCTGCAGGATTCTTCACAGGTTCATCATCACTCTTAGGTTCCAAAGGAGAAGGTGCATCTTTACTCAATACTGCGATATACAATGCACGTGTTACTGGATAATTATAGTTACTCATATCCAACCATCCTGTTGCCAATCCAAAATCTGTACTAGCTAAGAAATACAAATACTTACCACTCTCATCCCATTGCGGATCAATGGCGTCTGATAAGCCATCTGTTAATTGTCTACTTACACCTGTTTCCAAATTGTAAACTTTCACTGCCTTGAACTGGTTATTCTGTAACTGCACATAAGCGATCCATTTACTATCAGGTGACCACACAGGCTTCATGGTTCTGTTCGGATGGGCATAACGATCGGTATCTACTTTCTTTATGGCTCCAGTTTTCACATCCATATACCAGATATTATAATCTGTATCTGTAAAAGCAATGTATTTACTGTCCGGTGACCATGCCGGTGTGAAATAAAACTTCTTGTTAGGAATAGGAAATGCTTGTGCTTCCTGCAATCCAAACTGATCTTTTATCATTAATTGATATTCGCCACTAGCATCTGAAAACCATGCGATCTTTTGTCCATCAGGCGACCAAGCCGGAGATCTATCTGCGGCACCTGTTGAGTTGGTGATATTTCTCCAATCCCCATTTTCTTTGGGTACAGTAAATATTTCTCCTCTGCTTTCAAACAAAGCTCTTTTACCGGTTGGAGAAAGATTTGCATTGATGAGATTTCCACTAGTAAGATTATTCCATCTTGGGCGACCCCAATTGAGATCACCTTTTACATGGATCTCTAGTTTTTGAGTTTTTTGTGTAGTAACATCATAGCTGTGCAAATAACCTCCTTGTTCATAGATCAATTTATTATTTGCCGCAGAAACGTTTTTGATATCAAAGTCTTTATGGAATGTGATCTGTTTCTGTGCTTTTGTTTTTGGATCATAAGACCATACGTTATTGATATAATCTTGTTCAGATAAAAAATATAAAATGCCGTTATTCCAGGTTGGACTACTATGTCTTTCTCTATCACCTTGTTTTGTCTTAACGGTTTCATAGGTCTTCATATTGAATAACCAGATAGGTTGCGCCTGACCACCGCGATAATTTCTCCATTCGGGATCCCAAAGACGGTAAGGAAGAAACGCCATCGTTTGACCATCAGGAGAGAGCGTACCTGAAATACCAAAAGGCAAAGGCATAGCCGCAGGGGTACCTCCCTTGACATTGACTGTAAAAAATTTTGTATTGACTGTTGGATAGCCTTCTCTTCCTGAAGTAAAATAAACTGCGCTACCGTCAGGCATCCAACCGTGAACGATATCATCACCCGGATGCCAAGTGAGCCTTTTGGGTTCACCTCCATCAATGGAAACTACATACACATCAAAATTACCGTCATACTGACCAGTGAAGGCAACCCATTTGCCATCCGGACTGATCTTGGGATTTACTTCAGTTCCGATGGCAGATGTTAATCTTCTTGCGTCACCACCATTGATATTAGTGACCCAAATATCATCGGCATGAACAAAGACAATATGATCTTTACTAGCATTGGGTTGTCGGAGTAACATGGTGCCTTGTGCAATGAGTGCACCACTCATCAATAGTAGTATACATGAAGAAAGCATCTTCATGATACCTGAATGTTTGTTTTTCATATGGTTGTTTTCTGATAAGCAAATAGTTAATAGCCCATTAAGTTACTACGGACACTCAGAGAATACAAATGAAATAGACATTTTTATTCCAATGGTCTCACATTTGTTACACGCACTTCTGTTCTACGGTTCAATTGATGCATAGGTTCAGAACATTTGACTCCGTTAGAACATTGGTTACGTAATCTCTTTTCACCATACCCCCTTGCCTTTAATCTTTTACTACTAATGCCGTTCTTGATCAAATAACTAACTGCTGAGGTAGCCCTGTTTTGGGAAAGCTTTTCATTGTACAAATCGCTTCCGCGGCTATCTGTATGCGATGACAACTCTATATCGATCTCAGGATATTGATTCAGTATATCAATCAAGCTATCCAACACCTTGGCTGCATCCGGTCTAATATTATATTTATCTAAATCATAATAAAGATCATTCAACACGAAAGTATCTCCTACCTTGAATCGAGAAGTGCGTTTTACCGGTGGACTAATTTTAGATACTGCAGGGGGATCAAGATAGAGTATGATATCCATCGTATCTGATTTCAAACAATCCGGAAAAATCAATCCTGTACTATCAGATTTATATCCTTGCTTCGATCCTTTAACAGTGTAATGACTATTACATAGAACTGTATGATAAGTATAACCACTATCATTGGTATAACGTAATTGTTGTTGATCGGCTAGCATATCCGTCAAGTGTACTTTTGATGAGTCGATCGGATGATTTGTTTTTTTATTCAGCACTCTCGTTCTAATCACGAATTGGGTTGGTTTTGGTTGAGGCCGAATAGTATCTTTCTTAATAACGGGTATACTTACCGCATATATATCATCAGATCCCTTTCCTTCAGGTCTATTTGATGATAAATACATTTCTACCGTGTTTTTTACAGTAAAATAAAAGTCATCATAAGTGCTATTAATCGGATATAAAAGGTTAGCGGGTACGGACCATTCATTACGAGCGCCTTTAGAACTAAAAATATCAAAACCACCCATACCCACATGACCCGTACTTGACAGGTACAATACTCCCGTGAAAGGATCGATTACCGGGAAAGCTTCTTCATCTGAGGTATTGATGATCGGTCCGCAATTTTTTGGTGCAGCCCATCTGCCATCTGCTGCTTTTTCACAGTACCAGATATCTGTTTTGCCATATCCGCCCGGCATATCAGATGCAAAATAAATTACACTTCCATCAGGTGACAAGGCTGCATGCCCGATACTGAACTGTGTTCCTTTACCTACAATAAGAGACTGGGGTTTACTCCAACTATTGATGCCGGTTTTTATAATGTACATGATCTCCAGATGTCTTGTTCCTACCCGGAATCTTTTGAAAGGCTTTTGAAAGTTGCTATTGGCTTTACGATAAGTTCTGGTATAATAAACTGTATCCAGATTTTTTGTAAAAACAATAGGCCCAACATGATAATCGTGATCATTTATTTTACGAATGATGTCTTCAATCAATGCTCCTTGCTTCACCTGATTAGTAACTTGTAAACTTAAGAAGGGATTATCATTCCAGCTATAGGTTTTGTTATTATCAGCATAAGCACCGTTGATCTTTCTTTTTTGTTCTGACACATAGATGATCTCATCTTTATAGAGCGCTGTTCCCCAATCAGACAAATGAGTATTCAGTTCAATTTTATTTTTGATGATATGATTTGTCGGATGATTGGTCCACTCACTGATAAGCAATGCTCCTTTTATTCTTTGTACCGCTTTTAAGGAATCTCCACTCTTTTGTTTATATCTGTCATACCAGTAAATAGCTGTATCAATCTGCTGGAGTGTTTTCATAAGATCTGCAGCATGAAGCATCAGATCTGCTGTTACACTGCTATCTTTTTGAAGCAACTGTTTGTACCAGTATACAGATCGTTCGTATTGTAACATAGATTCATAACAAAAAGCAGCTTTGTACAACCATTCTTTTTTGATTTTTTTCTTATCGAGTAAACGTTCATATAAAGGAGCAGCCAAAGCATATTCATACTTTACAAAGTGTTTATCAGCTATCTTATCTAATTCCGGTTGTTCTTGTCCATATATACTAGCAGTGATAAAAAAAAGAAATATGAATCCACAATGCTTCATAGCTTGATGTATTAAAAATATCTGGGACTGATGGTTCTTCCTTGCGGTTTTGTGAATCGGATACCGATACTTAATTCATGAGAACCATTTTGATAGTGGTTCAATCCATTCAACATATGGTCATAAGAATACCCTACTCGAAGTTTATCTGTTAGAAATATTTCTGTGATGAGACTATAAGCATCATTTTTATCCAGATCACGTGCAAGATGCTCTTTATTCCACAATGAAATACCTGTTCGATAAGATGCACCAACCCAAAGTGTTTCTGCTAATAGACCAAATACCGTGAAATCAAAATTACTGGGACCTTTAAAATCTTCCTTCCACATGATAGAGGGTTTGATCTTCACCTGATCTGATACTTTTAGCAATGTACCTGCGTTGAAGTAAACGTGTTTCGATCTTGTCATGGTTGCATATCGATTGTTATTAAAACTGTAACCGAAATCAATATTGTATCTACTAAAAAGATCCATTACAGAAATACCTACATAAGAAGACGGAGTATAATAAAACATACCGAAACTTGCATCAGGAACAATTCGTGTATGACTTTGTATGGGAATAGCTTGATCATTATCGTCTACAAATTTTAAAGCATTTCCATCAATACGATATTGCGTAGCGCCAAAACCAATACCTAAGCAGAAGCGTCTAGTATCTTCATGATCCAATTGTATTCGATAAGCATAGTTACCATACAGGCTGGTAGCATTTTGGGGACCAAGTTTATCTGTCAGTGCTTGAAATCCCCAACCAACTGATTCATTGTTTTTGAGTCTAAGTCCATCTACTGACAACGCTGCACTTTCAGGCGCTCCCGGAATATTTACCCATTGGCGTCTGAATACAGCGCTTAAGTATACATCACCCCTATAACCGGCATAGGCAGGATTCACTGTCAGTGGATTGAACACATACTGACTAAACTGAATCTGCTGTTGTGCCATGCTTTTTTGTGTCATGCATACGATCATCCAACAAACTATCAGCAACCACCTTATCATCACTTTTATATCATCCATTAGCATGAATAAATCATCTTAATATTTCTACCCACCCGGCCATTCTTTGTGAGCCGGTTGTTGTTTTTAGATTGAGTGTATAGTAATAGGTTCCCTCATTGAGTCCTTTTCCATCCCAATCATTCTTATAGTCTTTTGATTGGAATACCACATTTCCCCATCGATTATATATGATCAATTCAGAACCCGGGAATTGGTTAATCCCTAAAATGGTGAACTTGTCATTCTTCCCATCGCCATTGGGTGTAATAACGGAAGGGATAAAAAATTTCCTTCCTTCCACCAATACTTGTCCACCTGTAATATTGGATACCACTGCACCATTGTTACCGGATACAGGATCTGCTTGCTTTGCTTTCACAGTAGCACCATTCTTGATCTCTCCACCTGAAACAATTTTTACACGAATCACCAAACTGTCTTTTTGTCCAACCAATAATGTGTCTATTCGCCAGCTGATTTTTCTTGTTACAGGATCAAAAGAAACTTTTCCAATATTGACTGTCATGACTCTTGGGTCACTTAAGTTGGCGTATAAGCTATCCTGTATGACTACTTCAGTTCCTACTGCGGGACCAAAATTCTCAGCGATCATAGTAAAACCGATCTCATCATTTACACTGATGACTGCAGGAGCTCTTAAAAGTTTAGTGATCTTAATATCGGCTTGATTCACTACGTCTATTGAAACTGTAGCTGTATCGGCTGTTCCGTTGATCATCAGCGAAGAGATAGTAGCTGTATTAACAAGTGTACCAGAATCAGAAAGAACCATGGTATATTTTAAAACAGCAGAGTCACCGATGTGTAAGAAAGGAATTGTCCAGAATATCACATTCGTAAAGGGTTCATAGGAAGCCAATCCTGCGTTAGGTGTTCCTTGTACCATCCGTACATTTTTAATTTTTGTTGCAGGAGGAAGAATATCTTGTACCGATATATCATTCACGATAATATTTCCGGTATTTTTTGCAACCAATGTATATGTCACTATTTCACCTGTTCCATATTTTGACTTTAATGGACTCACCCTTTTTTCAATAGCCAGTTTGGGTTGAAACAATGGGGGCTCATTGACCGTGATATATACTGTAGCTGTATCACAGAGAGAAGCAGCATTACATATCACATAACGGAATGAATCCAGTCCCACAAAATTATTGGCAGGTGTATATGTGTAAGACCCATCTGAATTAATTACTACTGACCCATTGGAAGGTCCTGATACAGGCTGAGTATTTATCATCAAGCCGGTATTACTATTGGTGCCTGAATGATGATCATTCGCCAATAAGTTACCGCTGACAGGTTCATTTTTCTTTGTTTTTGCTGAATCATTCACAGCTACAGGTGGCAAAGGAGCACCTGTAACTTGTATGTATAGTTTTGCATCAGCACAAAGTCCATCTGCATCACATACACGATAAGTGATAGAGTCTGTACCTATATAACCTGCTGGCGGTGTGTACACATAAGAGCCATCCGTGTTGAAAACAATGGTTCCTCGTACAGGAGGTATCAATACTGAAAAAGTTAAAACATCACCGTCTGTATCAGATGCTTTGGGTGATAAAGTTCCTGTCAATAATTGATCATTTCGAACAGTTTGTGTATCATTCAATGCAACGGGTGGACAATTGGCTTTGGTTACTTTGACTGTTGCAGAACAATTGGCATTAGAAAGTGTAAAGAAGTAATTTCCTTTTTTAGTTATTCCTGTAATCTCTCCATTGTTATTGATTACTGCGGGAGAAGGATTACCGGAGACTGCTGTCCAATTTTGTCCACTTGCTGCTGCGGATAATTTAGCAGTTGTAGAACAACTGATGGTTATGTCTGATCCGGCATTCACAGATACGGCATTGGTCAATATTATATCTGATGTTGAAGAAGGGCAATTAGAATTAGAAACGGTCCATCGAAGCGTCGTGCTACTACCCACAGGAATACCGGTCACAATAGTATTGGTGAGCGTAGTACTCATAATAGTGGCAGACCCACTAACGATAGACCATACCCCTGTTCCAATACTAGGTGTTGTTGCAGCCATCGTAAATATGCCATCATTACATTTTGTTTGATTGCTTCCTGCGTTAGCGGTAGATGGTGCATTTTGATTGGAAAGAACAATATCAGCACTATTGGATGTACAACCTGAAGCTGATACTGTCCATCGAAGTGTAGCATTAGATCCTGCGACGATACCTGTTACAGTTGTGTTTGTAAGATTGATATTGCTGATCGTAGCAGTTCCACTGATCAATGACCAAACACCTGTTCCAACACTTGGTGTTACGGCTGATAATGTAAATGTATCGTTGTTACAATTTGTTTGGTTCGTACCTGCATTCGCAGTGGATGGCGCAGGATTATTGGTAAGTGTAATATCTGATGTTGTTGCCGTACAAGTTCCATTACTCACTGTCCAACGTAATGTTACAGTAGTTCCTACAGGCACGCCTGTAACAGTGGTATTGGTCAGATTTGCATTGGCGATCGTTGCGGTTCCACTCACTACACTCCACGTACCCGTTCCAACAGTTGGTGTTGTGGCAGATAATGTGAAATTAGCGTTATTACACTGTACGATATTAGATCCAGCATTGGCAGTAGAAGGTGTTGCGTTGTTTGTAAGGGTAATATCTGCTGTTGAAGATGAACAGATTCCAT
Organism: Bacteroidota bacterium; assembly: GCA_039795345.1. Taxonomy (GTDB): domain Bacteria; phylum Bacteroidota; class Bacteroidia; order Chitinophagales; family Chitinophagaceae; genus Sediminibacterium. The sequence goes on along the minus strand of JBDKEH010000100.1, from coordinate 5,252 downwards.
TACTTACTGTCCAGCGTAAAGTAGCAGTGGTTCCTACAGGCACTCCTGTGACTCCAGTATTTGTAAGATTCACATTAGTAATCGTTGCGGTTCCACTTACAACACTCCACACACCTGTTCCTACTGTTGGTGTTGTTGCTGCCAATGTGAAACTTCCATCATTACACTTCGATTGATTACTTCCTGCATTCGCTGTAGATGGTGGTGCATTATTCGTCACAGTAATATTTGCAGTCGTTGCAGTACAGGTTCCGTTACTAACTGTCCAACGTAAAGTAGCAGTAGTTCCTACAGGCACTCCCGTAACAGTAGTATTCGTCAATGAAGCAGTAGTAATGGTTGCAGTTCCACTGATAACACTCCATGCACCTGTTCCAACGCTTGGCGTTATGGCTGCCATCGTGAAACTACTATTATTACATTGCGTTAGATTACTTCCTGCATTCGCTGTGGATGGTGATGCGCTATTTGTTAAAGTAATATCGGCTGTAGTGGAAGTACATGTTCCATTGCTGACTGTCCATCGTAAAGTAGCAGTGGTTCCTACAGGTACACCGGTAACAGTGGTATTGGTCAGTGTGGCTGTAGTAATAGTAGCAGTTCCGCTCACCAAACTCCAGGTTCCGGTTCCAATTGTTGGCATTGTCGCTGCCAATGTGAAATTTCCGTCGTTACATTTAGATTGATTACTTCCTGCATTCGCTGTAGATGGTGGTTGTTGATTGGTCAAGGTAATATTTGCAGTCGTAGATGTACATGTTCCATTGCTGACTGTCCAACGTAAAGTAGCAGTGGTTCCTACAGGTACTCCCGTAACAGTAGTATTGGTCAGATTTGCATTGGTGATCGTTGCTGTTCCACTCACTACACTCCAGGTTCCTGTTCCAACAGTCGGAGTAGTTGCTGCCAATGTGAAACTTCCGTCATTACATTTCGTTTGATTGCTTCCTGCATCTGCTGCTGATGGACTTGCATTGTTCACCAATGTCACATCTGTAATATTGGAAGTACATCCAGCATTACTTACTGTCCAACGAAGCACTGCCGATGTTCCCGCAGGTATTCCCGTTGCAGTTGTACTTGTCGCATTCGCATTCGTAATTGTTGCAGTGCCACTAATTAAACTCCATTGACCTGTTCCTACAGTTGGTGTTACCGCCCCAATATTGAAACTAGTATTGTCACAATTCGTTAATGTAGCGGCTGTTGTTAAAGTAGCTGCTGATGGACCATTGTTGTTCGTCAAAGTAATATCTGCTGTGGTCGCAGTACATGTTCCACTACTTACTGTCCATCGTAATGTAGCAGTTGTTCCTACTGGTACGCCCGTAACAGTAGTATTGGTCAGATTTGCATTGGTGATCGTTGCTGTCCCACTTACGACACTCCAGGTTCCTGTTCCAACAGCCGGAGTAGTTGCCGCCAATGTGAAACTTCCATCATTACATTTTGTTTGATTGCTTCCTGCATTTGCTGCGGAGGGTAATGCATTATTTGTTAGGGTAACATTTACTGTTGTAGAACTACATCCTGCACTGCTTACTGTCCATCGTATTACTGCAGATGTTCCAGCAGCTATACCTGTTACCGTCGTACTTGTTACGTTTACATTGGTAATAGTAGCGGTTCCACTGATCAGACTCCATTGACCTGTTCCTACTGTTGGTGTTACTGCTCCAATATTGAAACTCGTATTATCACAATTCGTTAAGGTAGCGGCTGTTGTTAAGGTAGCGGCTGATGGGCCATTGTTATTCGTTAAAGTGATATCCGCTGTAGTAGCAGTACAAGTTCCATTGCTGACTGTCCATCGCAATGTAGCAGTGGTTCCTACAGGTACGCCGGTAACAGTAGTATTGGTCAAATTTGTATTGGTGATCGTTGCAGTTCCACTCACTACACTCCAAGTTCCTGTTCCAACAGCCGGAGTAGTTGCCGCCAACGTGAAACTTCCATCATTACATTTCGTTTGATTGCTTCCTGCATTTGCTGCGGATGGCAATTCACTATTCGTTAAAGTAATATCTGCTGTCGTAGATGTACATGTTCCATTGCTGACTGTCCATCGTAAAGTAGCAGTAGTTCCTACAGGCACGCCTGTAACAGTAGTATTGGTAAGTGTAGCTGTGGTAATAGTAGCAGTTCCGCTCACCAAACTCCAGGTTCCTGTTCCAACAGTCGGAGTAGTTGCTGCCAATGTGAAACTTCCATCATTACATTTTGATTGATTACTTCCCGCATTCGCTGTAGAGGGTAGCGCATTATTCGTCAAAGTGATATCTGCTGTGGTTGCTGTACAGGTTCCATTACTCACTGTCCAACGTAAGGTAGCAGTAGTTCCTACTGGTACACCCGTAACAGTAGTATTCGTCAAATTTGCATTGGTGATCGTTGCAGTTCCACTCACTACACTCCAGGTTCCTGTTCCAACAGCCGGAGTAGTTGCCGCCAATGTAAAACTTCCATCATTACATTTCGTTTGATTGCTTCCTGCGTTCGCTGTGGATGGTGATGCGCTATTTGTCAAAGTAATATCGGCTGTAGTGGAAGTACATGTTCCATTGCTGACTGTCCATCTTAATGTAGCAGTGGTTCCAACGGGTACGCCTGTTACAGTGGTATTGGTCAGTGTGGCTGTGGTAATAGTAGCAGTTCCGCTCACTACACTCCAAGTACCGGTTCCAATAGCTGGTGTTGTTGCCGCCAATGTAAAGTTTCCATCATTACATTTTGATTGATTGCTTCCTGCATTCGCATTGGAGGGCAATGCACTATTCGTTAAAGTGATATCCGCTGTAGTAGCAGTACATGTTCCATTGCTCACTGTCCATCGTAATGTTACAGTCGTTCCGACAGGCACACCTGTAACAGTTGTATTGGTAAGTGTTGTGTTGGTAATCGTGGCCGTTCCACTCACTACACTCCACGCACCTGTGCCTACTGTTGGTGTTGTAGCTGCTAGTGTAAAACTCCCATCGTTACATTTCGTCTGATTGCTTCCTGCGTTCGCAGCCGAAGGACTCGCATTATTGGTTAATGTCACGTCCGTAATATTGGAAGTACAGCCTGCGCTACTTACTGTCCAACGTAGTACAGCTGAAGTTCCTACAGGTATTCCTGTTGCGGTCGTACTTGTCGCATTCGTATTCGTAATTATTGCAGTACCACTTATTAAACTCCATTGACCTGTTCCTAACGCAGGTGTAACTGCTCCAATATTAAAAGTTCCATTATTACAATTCGTTAATGTGGCGGCTGTTGTGAGTACAGCTGCTGATGGACCATTGTTATTCGTTAAAGTGATATCCGCTGTAGTAGCAGTACAGGTTCCATTGCTCACTGTCCATCGTAAAGTAGCTGTCGTCCCTACAGGTACGCCTGTAACAGTAGTATTGGTCAGATTCGCATTGGTGATTGTTGCAGTTCCGCTCACTACACTCCAAGTTCCGGTTCCAATTGTTGGTGTCGTAGCTGCCAATGTGAAACTTCCATCATTACATTTCGTTTGATCACTTCCTGCATTCGCAGTGGAGGGTAATGCATTATTTGTTAAAGTAATATCGGCTGTGGTGGAAGTACATGTTCCATTGCTCACTGTCCATCGTAAAGTAGCTGTCGTCCCTACAGGCACTCCCGTAATAGTAGTATTGGTCAGATTCGCATTGGTAATCGTTGCTGTTCCGCTCACTACACTCCAAGTTCCGGTTCCAATTGTTGGTGTTGTAGCTGCCAATGTGAAGCTTCCATCATTACATTTTGATTGATTACTTCCTGCATTCGCAGTGGATGGCAATGCACTATTCGTTAAAGTGATATCTGCTGTAGTAGCAGTACATGTTCCATTGCTGACTGTCCATCGTAAAGTAGCAGTGGTCCCTACAGGCACTCCCGTAACAGTAGTATTGGTCAGATTCGCATTGGTGATTGTTGCAGTTCCACTTACGACACTCCAAGTTCCGGTTCCAACAGCCGGAGTAGTTGCCGCCAATGTAAAACTTCCATCATTACATTTCGTTTGATTGCTTCCTGCATCCGCTGCTGATGGACTTGCATTGTTCACCAATGTCACATCTGTAATATTAGAAGTACATCCTGCACTACTTACTGTCCAACGAAGCACTGCCGATCTTCCCGTAGGTATCCCCGTTGCAGTTGTATTTGTCACATTCACATTGGTAATAGTCGCTGTACCACTGATCAAACTCCATTGACCTGTTCCTAATGCAGGTGTAACTGCTCCAATATTAAAAGTTCCACTATTACAATTCGTTAATGTAGCGGCTGTTGTTAAAGTAGCTGCTGATGGACCATTGTTATTCGTCAAAGTAATATCTGCTGTAGTTGCTGTACAGGTTCCATTACTCACTGTCCAACGTAAAGTCGCTGTCGTTCCTACAGGTACCCCCGTGATAGTTGTATTTGTGAGTGTCGCGTTTGTAATGGTTGCAGTTCCACTCACTACACTCCAAGTTCCTGTTCCTACTGTTGGTGTCGCAGCAGCTAATGTGAAACTTCCATCATTACATTTTGATTGGTTGCTTCCCGCATTCGCTGCTGATGGGCTTGCATTGTTCGTTAACGTAACATCCGATGTTGTAGAAGTACAAGTTCCATTACTCACCGTCCATCTTAATGTTGCAGTAGTTCCTACTGGCACGCCGGTAACGGTGGTATTGGTGAGCGTTGTACTGGTAATGGTTGCTGTTCCACTTACAACACTCCAAGTTCCAGAACCCACTGTCGGCGTTGTTGCCGCCATTGTGAAGTTTCCATCATTACATTTGGATTGATTACTTCCTGCATTCGCAGTGGAGGGCGTTTCTTGTACAGTGGTGGTAAGATCTTTGATATTATTACAACCTGCTCCTGACGGACTTCCATTACATTCTGTAACAGGATCAGTAGGTGGAGAAGTATCATCATTGGTTGCATCGGGATCTGTTACGTCTGCTGCTCTTAATATTCTTGCTGAAGTATTCAAATTTCCACCTGATGGATAAGAACCAATCGTTCCTTTCACCACATAGGTTACGATCGCACCATTGTCCATATTCAGTACATCTGTAAAAGTCGTACCACTGAATGTTCCTCCCACACCGGTAGCAGTACCTGTGGTTACAGTAGCAGAGACCAAAGAAAGATTGGTTAAGGCTGAAGGAAATACAAAACTCACTGTTGCATCACCTGAATTATTCGGACCATTGTTTTTGGCAACAAAAGTGTAGGTGACTTCAGTACCTACACATATATTG
>JBDKEH010000090.1:0-4072 GCA_039795345.1 Bacteroidota bacterium | reverse complement strand
TGATGAGTCAAGGACTACTTTCTATTCCTCTGTTAAAAAACCAATAACTGTCTTGATCACCTGCTGATCCCGATAAATTTTATTGTGCCCCAGTCCTTCAGTGATGTAAAAACGAATATGAGGATGCCCGGCTTTTTGAACAGGTAAAGTATCCGCATAGGGACAAATACGATCCTGTTGATCATGGATCCATAAAACCGGGTACTGAATATTTTGCATCACTCTTGTAACTGAAAAATAATCCATTGTTTTGCCGGCCATCCGTTCGATCATTTGTTCGAATTCCTTCTGCACCTCTTCTTTGATTTTAAACATCTTATAAAATCCATTCACCGCAGTTCTGGTTTCCGTAGCCGGAGCGATCAATACCAATTTTCTTTTTCCTTGCACTTCTTCAGCCAAGAGGGAAGTGGCGAGTCCACCCAAAGAATGGGCGATAAAAGCATCCATTTGTCCGAACTGTTGATCGATCGCAGCTAAAAATCTTTTATAGATCAGTGCATTGATGATCTTTCCTGCACTCAAACCATGTGCCGGGGCATCGAAAATATAAACCTCAAATCCGGCAGACAGTAATGGTTGTACATATTTTTCAAACTTGTAACCATAACTGCTGAAGCCATGTACAACGAGTGCTTTTTGTCCATTCGGTTTTTCGGGTATCCAATGAAAACCTTTGATCTCATTATCCTCAAAAAAACAACTCTTGGCTTGCGCCTTGTGAAAAATCGGAGGTTGTTTTTGATGAATGCCTTTGGTGTAGGGAGTACAGAATATTTTAAAAGCCTGTTCCGCAGCTATGCGTGGAGAGACCATGCCAATGGTACGTAGTTTGGTTTTATAGTAGCCGATCACAACTCTTTGTGCTAATTTCATTTCCATAATATAAAGATATGGACGTCGTACTGATAGGAGCCGGTAATGTAGGAACAGTATTGGGAAGAACTTTCCAACAGTCTAACCATACCATCAAAGCCGTTTGGAACAGGCATCCTGAAAAAGCTCGTCTGTTAGCAGATGAATTAGGAACGATTGCTGTTGAAAGTCTAGATGCTTTACCCCAAGAAGCAGACCTTTTTTTATTATCCGTTAGTGATCGATCTATTCAGGAAGTAGCGCAACAACTCACCATCAAAAAGGGAGTATTGGTGCACGCAGCAGGTGCCGTATCAAAAAATGTATTGAATGGTGCTGCGGAACATCATGGCGTATTATGGCCGATGAAAATGATCCGAAGTAATATGGAAAGCTTAGGTCCATGTGCCATTATGATCGATGCCAATAATGAACAGTCATTACATATCATTCGCGAATTAGCCAATAGTATTGCTGATCAGGTGCATGATGCAGATGATGCCAAGCGATTAAAAATGCATTTGATCGCCGCCATCACCTCCAATTTCACCAATCATTTATACCATCTGGCAGCAGATTATAGTCAGGAGCAAGAGATCCAGTTTTCATGGTTTTATCCATTGATAGAAGGGGTGATCGCTCAGATCAAAACCCAACATCCCCAACATGTACAGGCCGGACCTGCATTCCGGGGTGACCTCCTGACAATAGAAAAACACCGGTCGCTCTTGGCCAATGAGCCGGATTTGTTGAAAATCTATGATGAAATGACCCAAAGTATCCTACACAAATTCGGTCATATCCAGTAATCGCTTGCGAAAACCGATGATTTAGCCCTAAAAATCAGATTAGATGCCCATAAGAAACTGATTTGAGATACTTTTGCACTCCAAACGGAACCGATATGTACACTATTAAGGTAAAATTTGAACAGAAAGGACTGGAGCCCGTTACTTTAACAGGGATTGAACCTGATCAAAGTTTATTGGAAGTTTGTCTGGATAATGGGATCGAATTACATCATAACTGTGGCGCAGTTTGTGCTTGCAGTACCTGTCACTTGTATGTAGAAAAGGGAATGGAGCATTTAGAAGAGTTGAGTGATAAAGAAGAAGATTTCATCGATCGTGCCATCAACCCACGACTGAATTCCAGATTAGGATGTCAGTGTGTTTTACAAGATGGATCTGGTGAAATAGAAGTGACCTTACCGGATCAGACTCAGTTTTTGGGGGAATAGTGAGTAGTGAATGGTGAATTGTCAATTGTGAATTGTGAATTGTGAATAGTGAGTAGTGAGTGTGGGGGCGGGATAAAAATGATCATCCTTAATCAGTCCCTGTGGACGGTCCCGACTTAGTCGGGAGGTCTGAGCAAAAAAAAATATCGAAACGAAACATGATTGATTATTGCAGTGTGACACACTCAAATAACACAATCACTTAAAAGTTAAAGTTACCATGAGTCATTTTGAACCTCCGATACATTGGGCAGATCATGAAGATATTGCCATGAAATTATACGAACGTTTCGGTGATGATTTTACAGAAAGTAAAATCTATCGCATACGTTTTACGGATCTACTGGAATGGATCCTTCAAATACCTAATTTCGAAGGAAAGCGTGAAGAGAGCAACGAAGGACATCTCGAGATGATCCAAAGTGCATGGGTGTATGAGTGGAGAGACAATCAAAAATAAAATCTTTTTAGATAGCACGGGGCTTAAGCCCCGTGCCATTTAAAAAATACAATCAGAAGTATTACGAATTGTATTTAGTAATAGTCTTCGTTTCTGGCCTTAGAAAAAAAGCGTTAAGAAATTTACGCAATGAAGCGTTAAGCAATGGATGAGGCTTGGCTTAGAACCACAGATGAAGTGCAGATTCGTTACATTTATAGCAAAAGCTTGGTTTTAGACTTCATCCATTGTAGCGTAATGGAGTAAATTTTAGCTTTTTTTCTAGAGCCTTGACTTTTTTTGTTACTTTTTTGTGTCAAGACAAAAAAGTAAACGGAGGCTAGCCTTTAGTAACGATGTTTTAAACCCAAAGAATTCATGCTAAACGCCTTTCAACATATCACCACATTCGTGTTCGATGTAGACGGTGTACTAACAGATGGAACATTGTTGGTATTACCCAATGGTGTCATGGCCAGAAAAATGAACATCAAAGATGGCTATGCCTTACAACTCGCCATAAAAAGAGGATACCGTGTATTGATCATCTCCGGCGGTGATTCTCCAGAAGTAAAAGAGCGATTGAATAAATTGGGTGTTACAGACGTGTGGATGAAAGCACACAACAAACAACAAATCCTTGCAGATTATTTAGCGCAACACCAAATTCCCAAGCAAGAAGTATTGTATATGGGCGATGATATTCCCGATCTGGAAGTAATACAATTGTCAGGCTTACCTGCTTGTCCGGCAGACGCCGCACAAGAGATCAAAGACAAATCGATCTATATCTCACATTTGGCTGGTGGTATGGGGTGTGTACGTGATGTGATCGAGAAAGTACTCAAGCTTCGCAATGATTGGGGCGATGATACCACTGTAGCATCGAAATAATAGTTTCTTGATCTTGTATTTTTAAGCATTACTTATCTTGTGTTATAATTTTCGCTATTGAAATTACTCGCCGCTTTTTTACGACTCATCCGATGGCCCAATATGGTGTTCATCATACTTACGCAATTATTGTTTGAGTACTGTATTTATGAGCGCATTTATGGTCCGGATGAAACAGCAGCCAGATTACAGTTTTGGTTCATTGTTGTTGCTTCTGTCTGTATTGCTGCTGCAGGAAATATTATCAACGATTATTTTGATCTGAACATTGATCAAGTGAATAAGCCGGATAAAGTGGTAGTGAATACGGTCATTAGCAGACGATGGGTCATCTTCTGGCATATGGTCTTAAGTATGTTGGGTTTATTCTTCACAGTGTATGCATTGCCGGTTTCATTGTACTGGCATCTGGTATTGGCAAACATGGGAAGTATTTTGTTGCTGTGGTTTTATTCCACCAATTTCAAAAAACAATTGTTAGTAGGTAATGTGGTGATATCATTGCTCACAGCTTGGGTACTATTGATCTTGTTCTTTTCGAAACAACCCTTACAGATCAAACACTTGCTTTCTGTTGGTCACTCAGAAGTGCGTTTCTTCAGACTGACCATGCTTTATGCCTCTTTTGCATTTGTGATCTCACT
>JBDKEH010000081.1:0-12912 GCA_039795345.1 Bacteroidota bacterium | reverse complement strand
TTGAATGCAACAGGTGGTGTTTCTTACAGTTGGACAGGACCTGGTAATTTTAGTTCCAATGCTGCATCCCCAAGCCTTACTGCTACTAGTGCTAGAGCGGGTGTTTATACTGCTATCGTAACCACAGCGAGTGGTTGTGCGGTGAGAGGGAGTGTTTCTGTTCAGGTAGCCGGCAGTGCGGGAAGAGGGTTAAATTTTGATGGCGTAAACGATCGAATCACTATTCCAAACAGTCCATCATTCAATACAGGTACAGGGTTAACAATCGAAGCGTGGATTTATCCGACCGATAATGAAACTCCTTTTCAATCTGTAATCAATAAATCTACATTCGCTACTCAAGGCTATGTGTTCCCTCGTACCGATGATGCTTGGAGATCGATTTCTTTTTATGTGCATTTGGAAGGACAGGGTTGGAAAATTGCTAGAGCACCTTATCCAATGGTAAATGGTATTCCCGAGATTAATAAATGGCACCATGTGGCTGCTACTTATGATGGATTTAAACTACGTATTTACATTGATGGCGTTTTGTCTGCAACAGAAGAATTCCAGGGAACTATCTCTCGTAACACAAACCCTGTAACCATCGGAAACCAACCGGGTTATCCTGAATATTTCCGTGGTACATTAGATGAGGTACGTATTTGGGATAGAGCATTGGATCTTTGTGAGATCACGAATAACATGAATTGTCAGCTGGCACTACCTGCAACAGGTTTAGCAGCTTATTATCAATTCAATCAGGGACTTCAGAATGTAAATAATATCAATGAGAAAACACTTATTGATGCAAGTGGAAACAATAACATAGGAACCCTGAACGATTTCTCACTACAAAATAATTTTTCAAACTGGACAAATGGTAAGGTGAATAACGTTTCTTGCGCACCATTTACCCCACCTTCTATTTCTGCTTCTGTAAATGGGCCAGTTCTGGAAGTTGGAAACACACTTTTGTTGACTGCTTCAGCTCCAGGTGCAACTTCTTATTCTTGGACAGGACCTAATAATTTTACATCCAATCAACAAAATCCAACCATCAATAGTGCACAGATTATTAATTCTGGTACCTATGTTGTGACGGCTAATGTTGAGGGTTGTTCTCCTTTAGCAAGCGTAAATATCACTGTAGCTAATAAAGCCGGTACAATTCATTTAGATGGGGTTGATGATGTCTTGTCTAGACCTACCAATAGTTCTCTTGATATTCGTAACGAGATCACACTTGAGTCATGGATTTATCCTACTAGTAATAGTCCTTCTGTTCAAAGTGTGATGGGCAAATCTTCAAGAGCGGAAAACAATAGCTATATATTCCCTCGTACAGATGATGGATGGAATTCATTGAATTTTTACCTCCATTTAGATGGTCAGTGGAGAGTATTGACTGTAACAGAATTCAATGGTCTAAATAAATGGCATCATGTTGCAGCGACCTATGATGGTTTCTTCATGAGAATTTATGTGGATGGCGTGTTACGTGCATCTCAAGAAGCTACAGGAAAAATCACTCAGAATATCAATGCTTTCACTATTGGAAATCAACCCGGATTCACGGAGTTTTATCGTGGTAAGCTTGAAGAAGCAAGAGTATGGAGTAGAGCTTTGAATCAGTGTGAGATCATCAATAACATGAATTGTGAATTGTTGCCTCAACAAAATAATCTGGTTGCCTATTACAAATTCAACCAAGGATGGGCCAATTCTCCCAATACAGAAACAAGTGTGATTGATGCGAGTACAAACGGTAATAATTTGACTTTATCGGGTATTGCACAAAGTGGTAATATTTCTAACTGGGCTGAGTTTAAAGTGAATGGTACTTGTACTACATATGCAGAACCACCTGTTAGTGCTCAAGCAAATGGTAGCATCTTCGGTGTAGGAAGTACCATCAGGCTATTTGCTAATGGTGGATCAGACTACAGATGGGCTGGACCGGATAATTTTACCTCATCTTCTCCAGGCCCGATCATTTACAATGCTCAACTTTCTAAAACAGGAACATATACCGTTGCTATTCCATTTGTGAATTGCGAAGTATACAGAAGTGTAAGACTTACCGTAACAAACTTGCCGGCTATTCAGGCCAGTGGTAATACAACGATTTGTCCTTCTTCTACAGTACAACTTTCTATCGCTTCAGCGGGAACTGCTTATCAGTGGTACAGAAATGATGAAGCAATTGAAGGAGCAAATTCTGCTACTTATGCAGCCGGCATCAGCGGCAACTATTCAGTGGGTGTTACGATCGAAGGAAATGTTCAGATTTCTGCACCGATATCAGTAACAGTGGTAGATAATGTGCCTCCGTCTCCGAATGTAGCTACATTGCCTACTCTAAATGTATCAGCACCGGTAACCATTACTAATTATCCGACTGCATCTGATAACTGTCGCGGCACGATCACTGCAACTACCAATAGTCCGCTGACTTTCACCCAAGGTGGAACATTTACGATCATTTGGAATTACAATGATGGCAATGGTAATACAACTTCTCAGTCGCAACAAGTAGTTGTAACGAGAAATGATAATACGCCACCGGTATTGAATAATGTACCGAATAATATTACGGTTAGTTGTGCTTCTATTCCTTCAGCTGCGTCTGTTACAGCTATTGATGATCTAGATGGATCAGTACCTGTAACATTAACAGAGACCACTACACGCAATGCTGATATCAATACTACTGCTCATTATAATTATATCATTACAAGAACTTGGTCTGCATCTGACGCATCAGGCAATACGACTACTTTTTCCAGAACCATTACAGTAGTGGATAATCAAGCACCTGCGTTTGGTGTGATCAACAATATCAATATTCCTGCAGCCATGAATACCAATGGCGCTAACGTGAATTATAATGTTGTAGCGGTGGATGCATGTGGTAGCCCAATTGCTTATTCTTATACTATTCTTTCAGGATCCTTCTTTGCAATCGGTACAACTACAGTGCAGGTTACTGCAACAGATGTTTCTGGTAATTCTGCAACTGCTAGTTTTACAGTAAGAGTTTCAGATACACAAGCGCCAATCATTACTGCACCTGCTGGTATCACTGTGAATACCAATCCGGGAAGTGCTTTTGCTACAGGTATTAACTTAGGCCAGCCTTCTGTGAGTGATAATTCAGGATCAGGTGTTGTGATTACCAATAATGCGCCATCACAATTCCCCATAGGTAATACAACTGTAACATGGACAGCAACAGATGCAGCCGGTAATTCAGCTACAGCTACACAAGTGGTTCGTGTGAACGATATAGAGTTTCCTGTATTAACTGCTCCTGCAACCGTAACAGTTGGTACAAATAATAGTCAGGCTTTTGCAACAAATGTCTCGTTGGGAACGCCAACAGCAACTGATAACAGTGGCTCTGTGAATATCTCTAATAATGCACCTAATCAGTTCCCAATTGGTAGCACAACTATTACTTGGACAGCAACAGATGCTTCCGGCAATAAAGTGACCGCTACGCAAATTATAATTGTTGTTGATAACGAAGTTCCTGTACTGGTAGCTCCGAGTAACAAAACTGTAAGTACCAATGCAGGTGTAAATTTTGCAACTGGAGTGAGTCTGGGTACGGCTAGTGGTTATGACAATAGTGGGTTGGCAGTAGATATCACAAATAATGCACCTGCAGTTTATAACTTAGGTACGAATCCTGTTACTTGGACGATTAAAGATGCATTTGGTAATACTGCTACTGCCATACAAATCATTACAGTAGTTGATACGGAATCTCCTGTCATCTCTAATCTGTCAAATATCATAGTTGATGCGCCTACCGGGTCTAATACTGCTATTGTAGCATCATTAGGAACCCCAACAGCAACTGATAATGTACAGTTGTTGTCATTGACCAACAATGCATCCGGCAATGTTTATCCGATTGGTACAACTTCTATTGAGTGGACTGCTATTGATGCTGCTGGAAATAAAACAACTGCTATTCAATTGGTGATTGTTCGTGATAAAACGGCTCCGATTTTAAATGGTGTTCCTTCTAATGTGAATGTGAGTTGCGGAAGCATACCTGCAGTTGCTACGGTAACGGCCTCAGATAATTTTGATCCAAATGTAACAGTAAACTTTACTGAATCCTCAACCAGAGGAAGTAATCCAACGCAGGCATCTTTCTATAATTACGTAATTACAAGAAGTTGGACTGCAGCGGATGTAGCAGGCAATCAGGTTTCGGCAAGTCAATTGATTACGGTTTCTGATAACCAAGCTCCTGTAATGGCGCAGCCTGTTAACATTGCTACCAATAGTGCATTGGGTACTTGTGGAGCGATAGTAAACTATACGGTAAATGCTACTGATAACTGCGGTAGCCCTATCTCTTATACATTTAGTCAGGCGTCAGGAACAGTATTTCAGGTTGGTATTACAACCGTTACTGTAACAGCAAGAGATGCGAGTGGTAATAGTGTTACACGAAGCTTTACAGTGACTGTAACTGACAATCAAGCGCCGGTGATTACAGCACCAGCAAATATCAATGTTACACTGGGAACTACCGTAAACTTGGGAACAGCTACTGCTTCTGATAATTGTGGTGTTCCGGTGATTACAAACAATGCGCCTGCAACATTCCCATTAGGAGTTACATTGGTGACTTGGACAGCAACAGATGCTGCAGGTAATAGAGCAACGGCGACACAAACAGTAACAGTGGTTGCTTTGACTAATTGCTCTAGTAGTATAACTGTAGTTCCGGAAAACAATACCTATACAGGAGGAGTACCTACGAATATCTACTTAGGTTATGGACCTCAGCGTGTGACATTGAGAACAACTGCAACAGGAGGTACTTCTTATACTTATTCTTGGACAGTTGTTTCGGGTAATGCAACTCTGAGTAGCACAACTAGCAGTCAGCCGATCTTTGCACCTACACAAGCAGGTAGTTATACATTTGAAGTTCGTGTAAGAACTCAGGCGGGTTGCGTATCTACCAGTAGAGTTACAATTTGTGTAAAAGATATTAGAGTAAAAGATAGTGATGATGACGATGATGACGATTGTGATCATAAGTCTCATAGTTCAAAAGATTGCAAGCATAAGTCGCATAAGCACGATTGCGATCATAAGTCTCATCATTCAAAAGATTGCAAAGCGAAGAAAAGTAGTAAGTATGATGATGATGATTGTGATCACAAGTCTCATAATAGTAAGGATTGTAAGCATAAAGATCATAAACATCATAGTACCTGTGATCATAAGTCGCACAGTGAAAAAGATTGTAAGAACAAGTCATCTGACAAGAAGGCTAATTCTTCCGGAAGTTGGAGCTGGTGGTCATGGTGGAATAATGATGACGATGATGATCATGATGACGACGACGATGATGATAGTCCAAAAGTATATCTCTGTCATGTACCTCCGGGAAATCCGAATAATCCTCAGACGCTGAAAATTAGTGTTAATGCGGTTGAAGCTCATCTGAGAAACCATTCAGGTGATAAACTGGGATCATGTGATCAACAAGGATGTACTGAGACCATTCTCACAACAACGAATCCGACATCGAATACAACAACTATTACAGCTGAAGAGTCAACCGCATCTGTTGTACAAAAAATTGTACCTCCTGTGTCAGAATCTGACTTAACTGTAAAAGTGATGGGTAACCCAAGTCGTAGCTTCTTCACGATCAAAATGGAGAGCAAGTATGAATTACCTGTTCAGGTTCGCATCTTTGATATCAATGGTCGTCCATTAGAATCAAAAGCAAACCAATTACCAAACAGTACCATTCAAGTCGGACATAATCTGGGTTCAGGTACATACTATGCTGAATTCCTGCAAGGAACCAGAAAAAAAGTAGTACAACTGATCAAAGTCAGATAATTCAATCGCTTTCGTAACCCAACCTATAGAAAGCCCCTTATCCGGGAAAACCATCAAGAGAAGAGCAGTTCCATTGGAGCGGCTCTTTTTCTTTTGATACGGTAGCACATGTACTACAATTGGTTGATTAATATTTATTAGGCCTTGTAGTGAAATCTGTACAAGTCTGTTTATCTACTTGTTGAAGCACCTGATTATACTGGTATTTCTATTACCAATCATTTTTCGAAATAGTTTGTTGATATAAACCCGTTGATATGTGCAACAAATAAAACAAAGCTGTTTGTAGTACCGTTTCTACTATTCAAATCATCCGTACTACCTTATTTTCATAATTGCTGTTATTTGCCACGGACAGCAGTTGCCGTCATTTTGTATCGTCAAATCAAAGTGATTTTAGTCCATGCAACTGCAACGTCAAATGATTCATCAAATCGCAACAAAAACCGGCAAGAGCTTTTTCTTCTTGCTATTGTTGTTGATTTCCATCAAGGCAGTTGCAGATTCTTCATTGGTGCTTATCCCTGCAAAACAAAGTCTGAGTTTTAAAACAAACACTTCATGTACCAATGCTGATTTACAGATCAGTGGTATTTCTCCAAAAGTTGAAAAGTTGCAATGGAAACATAATAATCAGTTATTGAAGACAAGTTATATTCCTTCACTCATTCAAACCATAGCAGGAAGTTCAATAGAAGGATCAAATGAGGAGGATTTTCGTTATCCAAGTGGCATTGCTGTAGATGCAGTCGGTAATGTTTATGTAGCAGATCAATTCAATCATCGTATTCAAAAATGGACACCCGGCGCCAAGCAAGGTGTCACTGTAGCAGGTGGTCGAGGTCAAGGGGATGCTGCCGATCAATTAGATTATCCAATGGGAGTGGCAGTTGATAAAGAGGGAAATCTATACGTTTCTGATGCGGCAAATCAACGTATTCAAAAATTTGCACCTTCCAATGCGTATGGTATCACTATAGCCGGTGGTAATGGAAGAGGTAATAAAGCCAATCAATTCAATATGCCTTTTGGTATTTGCTTAGATGCTGAGGGTAATATTTATGTAGCAGATAATTATAACCATCGTATACAAAAATGGGTTCCCGGTGCAAATGAAGGTATCACTGTAGCGGGTGGAAAACAAGCAGGTAGTAAGACAGATCAATTGAGATATCCCAGCAGTGTAAAAGTAGACCAGTCCGGAAATCTGTACATCGCTGATGCAGCAAATGATCGTATTCAATTATGGATGAAAGATGCCAAAGAAGGGATTACTGTAGCAGGAGGTAAAAGAGGCGCCGGAGCGGATCAGTTGTATTTTCCAACTGATATAGCCATTAATGATAAAGGAGATCTTTTTATTGCAGATGAAACCAATCAGCGTATTCAACGTTGGAATAAAGGCGCAAAACAAGGTGTTACTGTGGCAGGTGGAAATGGATTAGGAAAGGGTATGGATCAATTATCTTATCCCTATGGCTTATTCATTGATGCACAGGATAATATTTATATAGCAGATCAGTACAACCATCGCATTCAATTGTTTCGCAATCCGGAAGCGCCTATCAGTTATCAGTTTTCATTAAAAGCTACACGCTCGGGTATTTATAATGCTGAATTATTATACCGAGATGGACATGTGGAGAAGCTCAATGCTATTGAGATTCATGAAAACCCTGTTGTTGCTCCAATTGAAACTTTGGCAACTATTTGTAGTGGTAAAGAATACCAACTCAAAAATAATTATCAAGGTGGTAAATGGTCAGTGAACAATGAATTTATTGCATCCATTGATCAGACAGGTAAATTTAAAACATTACAAGACGGTAAAGTGATCATTACTTATGAGGTAAAATCTGAAGCAGGTTGTGTGGCAAGTGTAAGTAGTAATGTAGATGTTATTGCAACACCCAAACTACCACAAATAGAAATGGCACCTGTTTTGGTTCAGCAATCTTCATCTTCACTTTCGCAAGCATCACAACTTTGTGAGGGTAGTAGTGTTGCCTTAAAACCCATGAATGGTAACGGACAATGGTTGGTTGTAGATACATCCGTTGCGGAGATTCGTCAAAATACATTGATAGGCAAAAAAGCCGGTACCGTTATTATTCAATACACACTGGAAGAAAAAGGTTGCGTTGCAACAACAGAAAGCCAATTTACAGTTGCCGCTACACCACCACCCGTCCAAATTCATGGCTACACAAAAGTAGTAGCAGGACAAACCATTCGCTTGAATCCTGAGGTAGTTGGAGGAAAATGGTCTGTCGAAAAAAATCAATATATAGATTTGGATGCAGCCGGATTTATCAAAGGAATGCAACCGGGAGTTACTGAAGTACGTTATCAAGTAATGCATGCATCAGGTTGTATAGCTACAAGTACTGTGGCAGTTACTGTTCAGCCGCAAAGTCCCTTTGTGAAAGATGCTACTTATGATACCAGAAAATTCGGTAATAACATTGATGTTGTTCAACAAGTAACTGCAATGCCGGACGCAACACTTCAGTTTTATACCTCAGCAGCAGCCAATCAATCACCTGTTAACTGCTTTGTTACGAATAAGCCGGGAACCCAAACCATGTGGGTGGCTCAAATTGTAAACGGAATCGCGAGTCAACGTGTGCCTTTCAAAGTAATGATTCTCTCTGCTGCTACAACTGTAGCCAATCATACGCAACTATCGATCAAGGTAATGGGAAATCCTACTACACAATTTTTTACTGTACAACTCAATAGTAAAAATATGCAGTTGCCCATCAATATGAGAGTGGTAGATGTACAAGGCAGATTGATCGAGCAAAAAAATCAATTGCAAGCCAATGCAACTGTACAGTTTGGGCAAGGATATGCGGCCGGGCAGTATTTTGTTGAATACATGCAAGGAGCAGACAGGATGGTGGTACAGCTGATTAAATTAGGCGGAAATCATCATTCGACCACAGCTTCTACATATACGGCTGCTCTCTATTAATTCAATCGGCTCTTCCCAAGGTTATATGTGTATGTCGATTGGTTCTTAAAATTCTTTAGCTTCGCAGCCACAATCATTGATCATGAAATATTCTCAACAGATCGGTATCGCTGCAGCCTTGGTATTACTTGGACTTTGTTTTCTTCCTTGGACGATTATTGAAAGTAAGGGGTTAACCATCTCAGGATTTGCAGCAGAGGGAACGAGTTTCGGTAGACCGGGATTGTTTCATGTTTTCTTTTGTACAGCAGCTATTTTATTTTTTGCGATACCTCGTATCTGGACCAAAAGAACCAATGTTTTTATTGGTGCGATCAACTTAGCATGGGCAATCCGAAATTATGTATTGGTCTCCAGTTGTATGTTTGGTGAATGTCCGGTTAAACAACCAGCATTGTATGGTATTCTCGCTTGTGCTATCATTATTCAAATTATGGTGTTGTTTCCAACAATGCCGGTGGGAAAAAAAGAAGAATAAGAAATAAGAAATAAGAAACAAGGAAGTGATTAAATCTACTTTCTCATTTCTTATTTCATGTTTCTTATTTTTCTGTTCTTTAAGCTAGTTTTTTCAAAGAGTCCCCAATAATCCCAACACACTCTAATATCTGTTCCTTTGTGATCAATAGGGGAGGTGCGAAGCGAATTTTATCGCCGTGGGTAGGCTTGGCCAGTAGTCCGTTTTCTTTTAACTCTAAACATAGATCCCATGCTGCTTCCGGATTGTGGTGTTTGATCACAATTGCATTCAGCAAACCTTTACCACGAATCGTTTCAATAAAAGGTGATTGAAGGGTAGTTAATTCAGCTCTTAATAAAGCTCCCATTGCTTCTGCATTTTCAGCCATTTTTTCTTCTTTCAATACGGTTAATGCAGTAGTGGCTACCGCACAAGCCAATGGATTACCGCCATAAGTTGAACCATGTTCTCCGGGTTTGATATTCATCATCACATCATCATTCGCTAATACAGCGGATACTGGTAATACGCCACCACTCAATGCTTTCCCAAGGATTAAAATATCAGGCTTCACATTTTCATGATCACAGGCCAGCATCTTACCCGTACGAGCCAATCCGGTTTGAATTTCATCTGCTATGAATAATACATTATAAGCCGTGCAGAGTTCTCTCACTTTCGATAAATAACCTTCATCAGGCACTACAACACCGGCTTCACCTTGAATGGGTTCTACCATAAATGCTGCTACGTTTTTATCCTGCAATGCTTTTTCTAATGCAACGATATCATTGTAAGGAACCAGTTCGAATCCTGGCATATACGGACCAAAACCTTTGTAGCTGCTGGGATCATTGGAAGATGAAATAGCAGCCAATGTTCTTCCCCAGAAATTACCTTCAGCAAAAATGATCTTGGCTTGATTCTCAGCGACACCTTTTTTGGTATAAGCCCATCTGCGCGCCAATTTGATTGCAGTTTCTCCACCTTCAACACCGGTATTCATGGGTAATACTTTATCGTACCCAAAATAATCTGTGATGAACTTAGCGTACTCGCCTAAAAGGTTATTGTGGAATGCACGAGAAGTAAGGGTTAGCTTTTGTGCTTGTTCTATTAAACTGGCGATGATCTTTGGATGACAATGCCCCTGATTAACGGCTGAGTAACCACTCAGGAAATCATAATATCTTTTTCCATCCACATCCCATAAAAAAACACCGGCACCTTTTTCCAGCACTACCGGTAACGGATGATAATTGTGTGCACCATATTGTTCTTCCAACTGCAAATACGCAGCGGTATTCGCCGATACTGATTGAGTAAGCATAAAAATTGATTGAAGTAAATAAACAAAGGCTTTCTTGAGAAAGCATGAAAACAAAGCAGAATAATCCTTAGCAACAAGGATGATCGAGGAAGTCTAAATTGAGGTGCAGAAAGTGCATAATTTGTTTTCTGGGTGCAAGATACAGTTATTTCTGTGATTCTATCAAGCCCCTTCTTTCACCATAGATCAAAATATTTCAGTGCACATCAGTGTCCTCTGTGGCAAAAAACTTAATTTCAATACCAAACCTAACAAGCTATGAAAAAATTTTTCCGCGTTTTTCTTTGGACGATCCTCTTGATCATTATCACTTTTAGTGGATATGCATTGATCTCAGGTAAGACCTATCTCTTCACAGCCGTTCGGTACAATTTTGCCAATATTGATGACTATCAAAAATTTACCAATAACACAGTAGCGGTATCAACACCCCAACCTTGGACGAACGCAGCTAATTATAACCAGATTCCATATCCAGATTCTCTGAATAGTTTATTGGAAGAGTTGAGCACTGTCGGATTGTTGATGATCCGTAACAACGAAGTGGTTTTCGAAAAATATTGGAAAGGGTATAACGACAGTTCCAAATCAGGATCATTCTCAATGGCGAAAAGTATTACCAGTCTATTGATAGGTGTGGCATTGAAAGAAGGAAAGATCCAATCATTAGAAGAGCCTGTCGGCAACTATTTACCTGAATTCAAAGAAGGCGATAAAGCTGCAGTACGTATCATCGATGTTTTAACCATGAGTAGTGGAACAGATTGGAATGAATCTTATTGGAACCTGTTTTCCGTTACCTCTGAAGCCTATTATGGAACCGATGTTTACGCAACAGCTACCGGTGTTAAAATGAAAGACAAACCGGGTACGGTGCACTCCTATAAAAGTGGGGATACTCAATTGTTAGGATTGATCCTTGAAAAAGCAACCGGACAAAGCCTCAGCGATTATGCTTCAGAAAAACTCTGGAAACCAATGGGAGCAGAGCATCCGGCATTGTGGAGTACCGACAAAGAAAAAGGACATATCAAAGCGTATTGCTGTTTTAATTCTAATACCCGTGATTTTGCACGAATAGGTAAGTTAATGTTGGATAGTGGTAAATGGAATGGTTCGCCCATTATTGATAGTGCTTATTGGGCCAATTCCATCAAACCATGTGGAATCACTGATCTGAAAGGTGCAGCTTGCGATTATTATGGATACCAATGGTGGATCGATCCAGTGAATCCTGAAATATTCTATGCAAGAGGAATCCTCGGACAATACATTATTGTAATACCCTCCAAAAAAACCATCATCGTCCGCCTCGGCGAAAAAACCTCCAAAATCAGAGAACGAACAGTGCCCAAAGAAGTGAGGGGTTTGATTGATTGGGGGAAGGGGTGAATTGTGAATTGTGAATTGTCAATTGTGAATGGTGAATAGTGAATGTGAGTATGAGTATGATTTGCCCGTTTAATATTCAATACTCACTATTCACTAAAGACTATGCACTCAAATAAACCCATTGACAATTGACAATTCACAATTGACGATTCACCATTTCCCTCTATTTTCGCACTCAAACATCATTCATTGGCATTTCCTCACGTTGCGATCGTTATTTTGAATTATAATGGGAGAAAGCACTTAGAAACTTTCTTGCCTTCAGTGCTGGCATCTACTTATCCCAATACGTCTGTGATCGTCGCCGACAATGCATCTACTGATGGGTCGATGGAATTAGTTAAAAGCTCATTTCCTTCAGTGAAATGCTTATATAATCTGACCAATGAGGGGTTTGCAGGGGGATATAACTGGGCTTTGAAACATGTGAATGCGGATTATTATGTCTTATTGAACTCCGATGTGGAAGTAACACCGGGATGGATTGAACCCATTATTTCACTCATGGAGACCGATCCTAAAATCGCGGCATGCCAGCCTAAATTATTGTCATACCATCAACCCGAACTGTTTGAATATGCCGGCGCGGCGGGTGGATGGATCGATAGTCTTGGATATCCCTTCTCCCGCGGAAGGGTTTTTGATGTTTGTGAGACCGATGAAGGACAGTACAACGATCCCGAACCTGTTTTTTGGGCATCGGGAGCGGCTATGTTTGTGAGGGCATCTGTATATCATGAAATGGGTGGATTGGATGACTCTTTTTTTGCACACCAGGAAGAGATCGATCTGTGCTGGCGGATGCAATTGGCGGGGTATAAGATCATGAGTTGTCCGGCTTCAGTGGTGTACCATGTTGGAGGAGGAACTTTGCCAAGAGGTGGA
>JBDKEH010000013.1:0-14309 GCA_039795345.1 Bacteroidota bacterium | reverse complement strand
ATCAGGTTTCTTTTATCAAAGAAGACCCTATCTGCGTACCTCATGCTTTCACTAAAAAGCAAGACATAGAAATTGCAGGTTTTTTTGCTGCTGTATTTGCCTGGGGAAATAGAACTACCATCATTCAGAAATCTTTTGAGTTGATGAAACTCATGGACAATGCTCCACATGAGTTTTGTATCCATCATCAGGAAAAGGATCTAAAAAAATTCATCCACTTTAAGCATCGCACTTTTAATGCCACGGATCTACTCTATTTTATTTCCTTTTTAAGGCAACACTACTTACAATACGATTCATTAGAATCGGCCTTTACACTTTCGAGGGAAAAAGAAATGGAAGCAAGGCTGACTCTTTTCCATCAATATTTCTTTTCATTGGAAGATGCACCTGCAAGAACAAGAAAACATATCGCTACACCTTATAAAGGATCTTCCTGTAAAAGACTCAATATGTTTTTACGATGGATGGTACGAAAAGACAAAACCGGAGTTGATTTTGGCATCTGGCAAGCAATCAAACCATCAGAATTGATATGTCCGATAGACCTGCATGTTGCAAGAGTTGCTAAACGATTTCAGTTATTGGATAGAAAACAAATGGATTGGCAGGCGGCAGTAGAACTCACCAACTACTTAAGAACACTCGATCCAAAAGATCCTGTGAAATATGACTTTGCTTTATTTGGGTTGGGAGTGATGGAGAAGTATTAGTCATTACTAAAAAACTCCTATTCTTTACGGTTAGTCCTTTAAAGTAAATTAACCGCAGAGAATAGGAGAAATGAGTTATCGCAAAGAAGAAATTAAAAGAAAAACAGACTCTGTCTTCCCCCTACTTTACCACTTGCACCCTTACCCGCTGCACCAAAGTTTCTGATATTATAGGTAAACGTAAGCATGAAATAACGTTGTAGAATATTTACTTGTCTGTCTGTGATATAATTCTCAGCTGAGAAACGGGATACAGAACGGTTTTGATTCAACAAATCAAATACTGAGAACTTCAATTGACCTTTGTCTTCTTTTAAAAAGAGATAATTAAGTCCTGCATTTAATAGTGTAATTGATTTCTGTACTCCATCTGCTGTCTCAGCATTTATTCGGTGATCTAAGGTAATCTCCCAAACAAACTTTTTAGGCACCCTAATTACAAAGTCAGTATTTATTGTTGTTCTTATTACACTGAGATTTTTAAACTGTGTATTTTCATAAAAAGAGTTATTAAGCCCAGGATTGATACCCATATTCCACTCAATCTTATCATTCCAGTTAATGCCAGATCTTAAAAAAGGTGAGATTTCAAATCTCTTAACAAAGCTTTTTTTATAATTAACAACTAAAAAATTTCTTTGATAGACTAGATTATTACCAACAATGATATTGAATAATAAAGAGGACTTAACTCGAACTTGTTTACTCAGATAGATATTATTATAAAACTCATGAACCCCACTAGTATTAAAGGGTTCTGTTACTTGTATTCCATCTTGATTAATACTTCTATTTCTAACTATGGCATTACTAATAAAAGATCCGTTTAAATTAAAGTTGAAGAAAATTTGTTTTTGTGGATTATTTTTTGAAAAAAATAAAAAAAGTCTATTAGAAAATGAGGGTTTTAATCCAGGATTACCTATGTGGACATACAATGGATTTGTATTATCAGGAACAGGTTGTATATCGACTATATTTGGAGCTGTTACAAATGTAGAATACCCAATACTCAGTGTGTTCCAATTCACATTTATACTTGGAAGAAAATACTGAAATTGTTGATCAAGTTTATTTCCAGATGTGAGAAATCTATTTTCTGCATTAAAAAATAATAGCCCTGCAGTAGCAGTAATACTCAGTTTTTTTGCCTTAATATTAAGTCCACTTGAAATAGTATTCTGCCAAGCAACTCTCTTTAAATGATTCGTTAATACGTTATTAGCTAAATCATACCTTCCCGTATTAAGATTTTTATCTAAAGTAGTCAAAGCATCCTCATTAAGTAAGGAATTAAGATTATATGTAAATCGTAGTGATATATCCCTGAAAAGTGGTTCGGAAAAATTCAATGTTGTATTTGTCGTGACTTGATCGTTATTTATATCCCTCAATTGATCAATTCGATTATTAATACTTGATGAGAAAATATTACGAACATCATTAAATTGATCATTGGCTTTTTTAGAAAAAGAAAGGGAATTAGAAAGATTAAATGTTCTACCTTCTTTTTTAAATTTTTTAAAGTATAAGATGGAGTATCGATAGACTATATCATTTACGTCTTGCTTTTTTTGGTTATTGCTTAAATTTAGATCTCCTTTTACATTACTCTTTGTTTCAACAGTCATCATGCCTGAATTATTGACATCTCTCACGCTTAACGACATACCAATTTCTAATCGGGAGCTAAGATTAATAGCCCATCTACTGCCAACATCTACCCTATGAATATTAGAAACAGAAATTTCTTTTCTATTTGTTCGAGAAGTCAAAATAGTATCGCTTAAAAACTGTTCGACATTTTCTAGTTCAACAATATCATTTTGAGTCTTCCCATAAAAATATTGTGCACTAAATTTTATTCCTTTTTTTAAATCATGGTTTAAGTTGAATCCTATCCCACTTGATGTCTGAACACCTTCACCTGTTCCCCCAAATGATATTCCATTGATATTAAAGCCTCCACTACTATTATTTGAAACCGAATAAGTTCCGCTTCTCCCAAATCCACCCATAGTCATTACATCATTATATCTAAAACTCGCTTTATTTAAATTATTAGTAAACCCTATAAGACTAATCTGCATTGTATCTCTAAAAACATTAAGTATACCGCCAATTTCATACCCACCTGAAGTAGCTTTTCCGGCATGAGCCCGCCCGAACAAACCTTTTTTTACAGATTTTTTCAACTTCAAATTGATGACTTGACCAATATCTGCTTTTAATTTATCAGGGTTTAATTCCTGTTCATCATAATCATTCACTACCTGGACTTTCTCAATAATATTTGCCGGCAAATTACGTGTAGCCATTTGTGGATTACCTCCAAAGAAGTCTTTTCCATCAACCATGATTTTATTAACCCTCCTACCATTGACAGTGATATTACCTTCTCTATCTATTTGTACACCCGGAAGTTTTTTAAGCAAATCTTCTACAAAAGAATTCGGCAGTGTCTTAAATGAAGATGCATTAAATTCTATAGTATCTTTCCTAATGACAACTGGCGGCTGTTCCGCAAATACTAATACTTCTGCTAAGGTATGTTCAGTATTGGGCGACATGAATATAGTATCAAAAGACCTTAAAGTACTATCAATAGAAAGCAAGAAATCTTTCTTTATTACTGCATATCCAGAAAAAGAAACAATCATTCGGAGACCTACATTTATAGGTAAGCCTGTAACTTGAAACATCCCGTTTTCAGTACTTAGTCTATAAGTGAGTAATGTAGTATCTGACGCTTTAAAAATTGAAATTGTAGCTAAATACAAGGGCTTTTGAGAAACTGAATCTACAAGTATCCCCGTAATAATCCCTTTTGCATCTGATTGAGCTTTAGCTAGATGTAAAATCAGTAAAATAGAGAGAATGAAAATAATCCTTCTATACATTTCGAAAGTTTTCCTAATAACAAATAGGTACTTTAAATACCATATTGGAAAACAATTTTCTCAATGTATTAAATCCTGTTCACGGATTAACTTTTAAAATGCATAAATTGACCAAGGCATTCAAGTTAATAATATGAATGTCTTAGCAAGATACACATCTATAATTGCTACCGCCAAATTTTTTGTTAAAAGAAAAACAGACTCTGTCTTCCCCCTACTTTACCACTTGCACCCTTACCAGCTGCACCAAAGCTTCTGATATTATAGGTAAACGTAAGCATGAAATAACGTTGTAGAATATTTACTTGTCGGTCGGTGATATAATTCTCAGCTGAGAAACGGAATACAGAACGGTTTTGATTCAACAAATCAAATACTGAGAACTTCAATTGACCTTTGTCTTCTTTTAGGAAGAGATAAGTTAAACCTGCATTTAACAATGCCACCGTCTTCTGTACTCCTGGAGCAGTTTGTGAATTGTAACGATGATCTAATGTCATCTCCCAAACAAACTTCTTTGGTACACGAATAACAAGGTCAGTATTAATGTTTTGTCGCTCTACTTCCAAATTACGGAAGTCCTTGCTTTCATAGTATGCATTATTGATTCCTCTGTTGTAATTGATATTCCATTCAATCTTATCGTTCCAATTAATACCAGCGCGTAGGTATGGACTAAAATCAATATTCTTTACATAACTCTTTTTAGTATTGATGATCAGGAAGTTTCGAGTATAATTCAAATTATAACCAGCTCCCATATTGAATGAAAATGTCTTATTTAATTTATACTGCTTATTAAAATAAAAGTTGGTATAAAAATTATGGATACCGTCTGCATTTACAGGCATTGTCGTTTGTACCCCATTCGCTGCAATATCCCGACTTCTCACCACTCCATTATTACTGATATTACCACCCAAATAGGCGCTGATGAATAATTGCTTAGCGGTTACATTTTTGAAATAGTTCAAATTAAAATTATGTGATACAGCAGGTTTCAGATCAGGATTACCTTTATTGATGTACAATGGGTTACTGTTATCTGCTACGGGTTGAATATCTCCAATACCCGGTGGATTCACATTCACATTGTAACTCAAATTGAATTCTCTCCAACTAATATTTCCTCCCGGCAAAATATAATTGAAATGCTGATCTAGTTTTTGTCCGATGGAGACATATCGGTTGTTCAGATCTAACCAAAGAAAATTAGCAGTAGCAGTAATACTCAGTTTTTTGTACCTGAAATTCAATCCAGATGATATATTGTTTCTCCAGCTCGTTCTCTCCAAGTGGTTGGTCAATTGGTTGTTGATTTGATCATATTTTCCGTTGGCATTGTTCTTATTAAAGGTTGATAGGGCGTCTTTATTTTCGAAATAAGTCAATGCATATCCTAAACGTAAGGTTAGATCCTTGGATAGCGGTTCAGCAAAATTCAGGTTAGTATTCGTCGAAAAATTAGCCCGTTCCAGATCACGTAATTGATCTAGCGTATTAGAGCCTGTTGGAAAAAATGTATTCAACACATTGTTGAACTGATCACTATTAACAGTATTCAAGTTCACATTATTGAACATATTGAAAGTGCGTCCTTTTTTTCTGAAGTTTTTGAAATAACTCAATGAATGATTGTAACCTAAATCTTTTGCGTTCACAGATTGCAGGTTATTACTAGTATTCAATGGGCCATCTGCACTACTGGTTGTGTTGATATTTGTAAGTCGGTTATTGGTTTGTTCTCCCACTGTCAAAGATGGACGAAATTCCATTCTTGATGTGGTATCAATTTTCCAACGTAAACCAAATCCGATGCGATGATTATTGGCATTTTGCACTTCAGATCTATTGGATCTGCTATTTAAAATGGTATCACCCAAAAACTGTTGTCTGTTTTCCAACTCAGTGATATCATTTCTTGTTTTGCCATAGAAATACTGGGTGTTCAGTGTCAATCCTTTTTTAAATTCATTATTCAGATTGAATCCAATTCCGCGCGATTGCTGGATTCCTTGTCCGGTACCACCAAAGGAAATACCATTCACATTCAATCCGCCATTACCATTGATGGAAATAGAATTGATACCGCTTCTATCAAAACCACCGAGTGTTCTGATATCATTGAATCCAAATCCGGCTTTATTCAAATTATTACTGAAGCCCAATACACTCACTTGTAAGGTATCTCGAAACATATTCACGATACCGCCCGCTTCATATCGATCTCCATCTGCTTTACCTGCATAGGCTTTACCAAACCAACCTTGCTTGATCGATTTTTTCAATTTAAGATTGATCACTTGTCCAACATCTGCTTTGGCTTTATCTGGATTGAGGTCCAGTTCATCTTTGTCATCTGCTACTTGAATTTTATCGATCAGGTTAGCCGGTAAATTTCTTGTAGCCATTTTAGGATCACCACCAAAGAAGTCTTTTCCATCAACCAAAATCCTGTTTACTTTTTTTCCATTGACTGTGATATTACCATCCGCATCTAATTGAACACCTGGTAATTTTTTGAGAAGATCTTCTACCAATGCAGAAGGTAAAGTTTTGAAAGAGTTGGCATTGAATTCAATCGTATCTCGCTTTACAACTACAGGCGGACGTTCCGCATACACCAATACTTCATCAAGCGTGTTCGCCTGATTGGGTGTCATCTCAAGTGTACCCGCATCAAAAGCAGGAGCATCTGATGTAAGCTTAAATTCTTTTCTGGTTACTGTATAACCGGAATAAGAAACAATCATTCTCAGTTGCACATCCAAGGGTAAGCCACTTACTTTGAATTCTCCTGACTCAGTACTTAAGCGATAAGTAACCAAAACGGTATCGGCCGCAGTGAACACCGACACTGTTGCCAGATTCATCGGTTGTTTGGAAGCTGAATCTATCAGTTTACCGGATATCAAGCCCTTACTACTATTTGTTTGGGCTGAAACTGCAGTAGTCATACATATGCTCAGTAAGAGCAAAAGAATTCCATTACGCATTGAACGTATTTTTTCTCGTAAACAATAAATGGTTGGGAAACAGTGGCTCTTAGATGCATAGGTATGTGCCGGATGGCATTCCTATCCATTCAAAAGTTGATGTTTCGGGAATCTTTCTTTTCCCGGTGCTAGAAGGTTGCATGCCTAATAAGAGAACTCCTGCAAGCGCAGCTGTTGTAACCAACAACAGCAATAGCGGTATCAATTTTCTCAAATTAGACATGCAAATGACTTATACTTACTTAACTCCAATTAAAGAGTGGTGTTACACTAAAAGGTTGGAAAAGGAATAAAAAATTAATCTTCGTCCTCTAATTCAAACAGTTCTTCAACGGGAACCCCAAATAATTTGGCCATTTTCAATGCCAAAACAGTTGATGGTACATATTTCCCTGATTCCATGGTATTGATGGTCTGTCTGCTTACAGCAATCTTTTTAGCCAGGTCATCCTGTGTCAGGTTATGAATGGCCCTTTGCACTTTGATCTTATTTTTCATAACTGACTTTATTATATTGAAACAATACATATCTAAAACGAAGGATAAAGATGATCAACACCGTAAACATATTATAGGTCATCACCTGAAAAAAAGTAGTCCCATATACTGCCAAAATACTGATAGTCAATACCAAGTAATTGGCATACACAGCCCACTGCAACGCTTCTAAACGAAAAAACTGGATGGCTTCATCTTCTATAGCTTCTTTTGAGAAAGCAATTAAGATGAGGCTGATGATCAGTCCAACCGAAGCCAATTCATCCGTAAAATTCTGACTCGCACTAAATTCTAAAGGACCTTTCAAATTCAGGTTAAACGCAAGCCAAGATGGATTGAATTCAAAAAACATGTGCGCAATACCCAATGCCAGAAAAGGCACCAATAAAACATAACCGATGCGCTGAAAGCTATGCGGGAATAATTTGATCTGTTTCATATTTTGTTTGATTTGATAATGCAAACGTAAAAGTGTTTTTTCATTTTGTCAAATTTATTTTACATTTTGTAATAATTATTTAACAATTTGTACGCTTAAATTGACTTAACAAGTTGATATTGAATCAAAAATCAACGAAAAAAGATTCCGCTATCTTTAAAATATGGCGGAAGAAAGTAACCTCATCAATATAGAATCCTACTCTTGGGACCAATTAGTGGCTTTTGTAAATGAACTCATCACACAAGATTTTAATCAATTGGTGCTGTTACTGTATCGACTAGATATCAACGAGAAAAAGCTCAAACAAACCCTTGCAGATCATCCCGATCAAAATGCAGGTGAATTGATCGCTCAACTGATCGTTGACAGACAAGAAGAAAAAAAGAGATCACGAGAAGCTTTCAAACAAAAAGACTGGGAGAGCTCAGAGGAAGAAAAATGGTAAAAAATATTTCAGTGCCCCTCTGTGCTTTCAGTGGCAATGAATGGATAAAGTAAATTGCCACTGAGAACTCTGAAGTACACAGAAAGAGGCCTATAATTTATCGATGGTTTTGAATTGATAACCTTTTGTCTTCAAAGAGTTGATGATTTCTGGCAAGCGATTATATAGCTTATCCTTTCTTCTCGGATCAGTTCCTGCATGTATCAATAAGATTGCACCATTTAATGTATGCTTTACTTCAAATGCTTTGAGCAATTCGATTAATTCTTCACTTGATTTATAAGAAGCCCCCATTTGAGGCCAGGTATAATCCGCATTCGTTCTTGTACCGGGAGTAAAACTCACCAGTCGGATAAGGCTTTGTGAAAACCACTTTGCTACTTTTTTATTCCACCACTCATAAGGTGGAATAAAATATTGCGGTTCCCCATTTTTTAATATCCCTAAGGAACGCATGGCTTCGATATTATTTTGATAGTCTTTCACCAAAGAATCTCTTGTTACCAAAAGACTATCTCTATTATTCCAATCATTATATAAAATATGTTGATCAGAATGCGCGCCTAAATAATGTCGCTGTTGATGTAACTTTTGAATCATAGGCTGAACCGCTTTATTGCGGTACAGTCGACCTGTAAAAAAGAAAGATGCTTTGATATTTTGTTGTTGCAAAGTTTTTTGAATCGCCGGTAATCCCTCTGCATACTCATCTGCAGTAAAAACAATCGCAATAGATTTATTAGTTGTATCACCTCTCACAATAGCACCATGCTGTAACGTAAAAGCAGGGTTGATAGGAGGATAAGCTGTCCAGCCACCGTTTGTTGTTGGTGTTGTTTCATTTTCTTTTGCTGCCAATAAATAAATCAAAGATGCTGTTCCATCCATGGTAGGTTCATTCGTGCTATAATCTCCATAATCATCATGATAGACAGCCAAGTCACTTTGAAATGCGGCGTATTCATCAGGTTCATTCAGTGTAATACCGATCAGATTTTTATAGATCGCTGTGTAAACAGGACCATCCACCAATCCCCCATCTATCGGATAATTCTTTAAGTGTGTGAATGCAGAGTGGGGGTCAACAGGTGTATCACCCCATGACGGCAATCCATATACCATACTTGTTCCCCATGGATTACAGCCAAAGATCCAATCAATATTCGCTTGCTCCAATTCAGTATAAGTATCATCGCCTGTCATTCTTCGGTACCAATAACACTGTAACGCAAAAGAAACCGTAAGATTATTGCTACACCAGATAAATGGAACACCTCTGTAAAAAGCATTTTGCTTGGCTTTATTCCAAACAGCTTTGATGCCTGTTTCATAATAATCATATAAAGTATCAAGATGATTAACACTCATCATTCCATTTGCTAACACATAGTGGCCGGCATTCACAAATGGATACCATTCATAATGATGAGCTGTATCTTTTCCCAACCAGGGTGTGATGGGTTCTTTTCTGGCGAAGGAATAAGCATCGGTATGATAACTGTCATCTTTAGCCCCTTTTGTTTGTGCAAGTGTTGCGGCAGCTAGTTCCATATCATCCACCCAATTTCCTTCTGCATAGATATAAGGTGATTTTACAGAAGCTGTTTGTGCAACACCCGGATATTTCTTTCCATAACGATAGGCCGCTTCCGCTTTTTGTAATAATTTTTGAGAGAAGCTTTGATCTTTATCCTGATAAACTTGCGCTGCCAATGCAAACGTACTTGCATACTTACCGGCTGTTGAAGCGGTTCCTGTAGTTGCATTCATGAACTTACCTCTTACCTGCGGCTTACCTGAAACAAAATAAACAGGTCTTTCAAAGCCTTTCCCATAGTAGTTGGTATCTTCTTTCGGGATGCGCATCTTCACATGGTCTCTGTCATCACCTAATTGATTGAACATGATACCATCAGACGGATTCATTTTCAATAACCAATCCAATCCCCATTTTGCTTCATCTAAAATATCTGCTACGCCATTTTTCCCATCTAATCCATTGGCTTGTTTTTCATCACTGAACACCCTTCCAAAACTTTGATAGGCTGATAATAAATGCCATGCTGCATTGGCAGAGGTAGTAGTGTATTGTAAATAATCACTTGCATCATGCCATCCGCCGCTTACATCAATATGTGTACTATCCGGCATGGGTCCGTATAAAGTATATCCATCGTGGGTATGACAACTATCTTTTAAATACGGATTGAAACCACTTCTTTGTTGGCGCATATAACGTAAACAGAAATCTGCGGTTCCTTTATAAACATCCTGATCAATTTTAAATGTCGGAGATACAGTGCTACCTGCGCGAAGAAAATAACGTCCGGGTTGATGAAATGAAGTGAATCTAACACGTGCCGTTTTGTTGAATGGACCATAAGCTCCAAAAGCTTCTAATTGTTCAATAACGTAAACAGCTTGATTCGTCTCAGCATTTACTAACTCGATCTTTTCCGGCAAAAAATTTTCTTTACTACACCAAACAGCAACCTTACTCCCATTGGGTGTATAGCCTAGCTGATTGATGCGAATCCAATGTTGTTCGTTCTCTGTGTTTTTAAAAGCAAAACATACAATAAGAGCTAAGATTCCAACTAACAATACTATCCTTTTCATGTGGCTTTTTTGGGTCACTAAAGATACCTCTTTAGCTACTCTCTGCGAAACCTCTGCGTACTTCTTTCTCTGTGGTTAAGTATCACCACAGAGAAAAGAGAAAAAGAGTTGCGCAGAGATTTTTTAAACTATTTTCGCCCCTCAAATGATTGCCTTATGAAACTTGTCTCTTACTTATCTGAAGGTCGTGATCAACTTGCATTTTTAGTAGATGGATATTTATTTGATTGTGATCTAGTACATCCTGAACTGCCCAGCAGCATGAATATGTTTTTACAATACTGGGATGATATGTTCCCTATTGCACAACAAGTAAATGCTGCAATCAAAGATGGTAGGATCGGAAAAGAAAAAGGAGTAGACATACAAGGGCAACATTTATTGGCACCTGTACCCTTTCCGACTTCTTGTAGAGATGGTTATGCTTTTCGTCAACATGTGGCGGCGGCACGTCGTAATCGTAAGGTAGATATGATTCCTGAATTTGATCAGTATCCTATCTTCTACTTTACCAACCACCATAGTATTCAGGGACCAGGTGATATCCATTGCATGCCAGATCATTTTGAAAAATTAGATTTTGAATTAGAAGCAGCTATCGTGATCTGTAAAAGTGGAAGAAATATTCCGGCAGAAGAAGCTGATCAATATATCGGCGGACTTATGATCATGAATGATATGAGTGCAAGAAGATTACAGATGGAAGAGATGTTATTGAATCTTGGTCCGGCCAAAGGAAAAGATTTCTCAACTGTAATTGGCCCCTGTCTTGTCACACTCGATGAGTTAGAATCCTATGAAATACCCGCAAAACCCGGACATACCGGTAAGAACTGGAACTTAGAAATGAAGTGTTGGGTGAATGGTGTACAAGTCAGCGAAGGTAATGTAGGAGATATGGATTGGACTTTTGCAGAGATCATTGAGCGTTGTGCTTATGGAGTGCAGCTGCACCCGGGTGATGTGATCGGCAGTGGTACAGTTGGTACCGGCTGTTTCCTGGAATTGAATGGTACCGGCAAATTGAACGATCCGAATTATCAGGAACAATGGCTACAACCCGGAGATATCGTTAAAATGGAGATCGATGGTATTGGGGTACTTGAAAATACGATCGTGAAAGAGGATACTGATTTTTCGATTCTGGCGAAGAAGAAGGGGAATTAGGGTATCGGGAAATCGGGTTATCAGGTTATCGGGTTTTGAAGAGTTGATAATTCGATATGTAAGTACCTATTACCTGATAACCCGATTGCCTGATCACCCAAAAGCCCAAACATTTTAACACATCTACAACCCATCCTTCCGTATATTTGATTAGCTCACAAACTAAAAACGAATCATATGAAGAAAGTAATTGTACTCGCTATGGCAGCTTTCCTGGTATCAGGAGTATCATTTGCCAATGACCATAAGCACGGTGGTGGTAAAAAATGTGCAAAAGCAAAAGAATGCAGCAAAGAAGGAAAAGAGTGCTGCAGCAAGGATGCTAAAAAAGAAACCAAAGAGACTAAAGAAGCTAAAAAAACAGAAACCAAGAAAACCACTAAGGCTTAATCTTTTTCTGTTGCAAATAAAAAAGGATGTCAAAAATGACATCCTTTTTTATTTATAAGATATGTTCCAATTCTTTGAGGTGATATACCGTATAAGTCGGTTGTATATGCGCTTCAATATTCAGATGATTCACAAAAACAGTATCCATCCCTGCATTGATACCTCCTTGAATATCTGCATCCAAATTATCGCCGATCATAATGCTCTCTTTCTCATTCGCACCCGTTTGTTGGAATGCGTAATCAAAGATCTCTTTATGAGGTTTTAAGCTATTGCTCGCTTCAGAAGTAATGACTGCCTCAAAATAGGCGTGTAAACCAGAACTCTGTAATTTATTGTGTTGTACTTTTTCAAAACCATTGGTAACAAGATGGAGACTGTATCCTTTGGTTTTTAGGTATTCTAATATTTCAAAAGTATAAGGGAAGATCGCTTTTTTAGAAGGCAATGTTTCTAAAAACTGAATAGCCATTGTACGTGATAGTTCTTCATCAGCCAATTTGTAATCCAATAAAGTTAGCCACATCCTTTTCCACCTTAACTCATCTTGTTTAATAAAGCCTTTGGTATATCTATCCCACAAACGTTCATTGTGATAACTGTATCTGTCAAAGAATCCATCGAAATCTTCAATACCTTTTTTCACAAGTTCATGACGATGATACAGGTCATTCAAAGTGTCTTTGGCATTTGTTTCAAAATCCCATAAAGTATGATCCAGATCAAAGAAAATATGACGGTAGCGCATGTAACAAAGTTAGTACCTTATTCAACAGATCTTATCATTACCTTTTGGCTAAAGAATTAGGAGACAGAATCAATATAAAATGATTTACTTCGTAGTGCGCTAATCATTATTCTGCTGTTTATGAAAATTGTTATTACAGGAGCATCGAAAGGAATCGGCAAAGCCATCGCGGCTCGTTTTGCCCAAGATGGCCATCATTTAATGCTTTGCAGTAGGGGTGAGAAATCTTTGTACGACTGCGTTCAAGACTTGCAAACGCTTTTCCCCAATGCTACCATCACTGCCCGACCAACAGATATGTCTGTAAAATCAGAGGTATTGTCATTTGCCGAGTGGTGTTTGCAACAAGGAACTCCTGATATCATCGTAAACAATGCAGGCAACTTTATTCCAGGCAGCGTACACAATGAGCCTGAAAGCGCATTGGATGAAATGTTACAAGCCAATTTATTCAGTGCATATCATCTTACTAGGGCTTTATTACCATCTATGATGGAAGCTAAGAGCGGACATATCTTCAACATTTGTTCCATCGCCTCATTGCATGCCTATGCAAATGGCGGAAGCTATAGTATCAGTAAATATGCTTTGGCGGGTTTTAGTCGCAACCTTAGAGAAGAAATGAAACCACATGGTATCAAAGTAACTGCTGTGTATCCAGGCGCCGCCATGACAGCCAGTTGGGATGGATTTAATATCGACCCCAAGCGTATCATGGAAGCAGATGATATTGCCAAGATGGTATACGCCGCAGCCCACCTCTCTCCCATGGCAGTAGCCGAAGACATTATTTTACGACCACAGTTAGGGGATTTGTAGCAAGCATATAGTTAATAGTTCATGGCATATAGAAAACAACTACTATTAGCCATGAACTATCAGCCATAAGCTAACACCGTAACAATTTCTTCATCCCCTCCTAACATTCTATTCATACTGTATGAGCAGTTTTGTAAAACCTCAGTATGTATGGAAAGACGCCAACTTGATGTTGCGGTGATGAGCGATCTGCACTTGGGCACTTATGGTTGTCATGCCAAAGAGATTGTTAACTACCTGAAAAGTATCCAGCCACAAATTCTTGTCCTCAACGGCGATATTATTGATATCTGGCAATTCAATAAAAGATACTTTCCCGTTGCCCATATGCAAGTGATCAAAGAGATCATGCACTTATTAAGCAAAGGCACTCGTGTTATCTACATCACCGGCAATCATGATGAAGCACTACGACGCTACTCTGATATGCATATGGGGAATTTTCAGTTAACAGATAAAGTGGTGATGGAGATCAATGGCAAGATGACATGGATATTCCATGGTGATGTATTTGATGCTACTACCAAAGGAAGCGCTAAACTATTGGCTAAGCTGGGCGGACATGGTTACGA
>JBDKEH010000129.1:0-42422 GCA_039795345.1 Bacteroidota bacterium | reverse complement strand
CCATTACTTTTAATATTCTCGTAGAAGCTACAGAACGTGAAGATGTACCTATACACTTAAAACTAAACAGCAAACAAAGGTTTGAACGTATTGCTGAACAATATCCTCTTATTCGAGAGCTTAGGGACAGATTGAAGCTGGAGATAGATTATTGATTATAGTCCATAGCCCATAGTTGATAGCAAATGATATTTGCTTTATTTGTGGCTTGCGGCTTGAAGCTAAAAGCTATTAACTTTATGCGTATCTTAATAAGAAAATTCTATGCCTAAATCCACTTTCAAATACACCAATAATGAGGTAACTGTTGTTTGGAAACCGGATACTTGTATTCATAGTAGAATTTGTTGGACCCAATTAAGAGAAGTATTTGATCCGGCGAAAAAGCCTTGGGTGAATATGGAAGCCGCTACTACCGATGCCATTATTGAGCAAGTGAGAAAATGTCCGAGTGGAGCTTTGAGTTATTTTATGAATGCTGCTGGCGAAAACAGTAGTGAAAAAGAAGCTCAATCGGAAGCCGGGACTATTATGAACATTGAGATCAAACCCAACGGACCCATTTTGATCACTACAGATTGTGAGATCACGCACAGTGATGGGAGAAAAGAGATCAAACAAGGAACTACCGCATTGTGTCGTTGCGGACAATCATCCAACAAACCTTATTGCGACGGGACTCATAGAAAAGTAGGTTTTGAAGCGGAATGAATAATCAATATTAAATCATGAATATCCAACTTCGAAATTCATGATTCAATATTCATCATTTTCTGCTACCCTATTTTTTTACTTTTTGTATACCCGTTTTTTAACAGCCACTGCAATACTTTTTCTCTTTGATCACCCTGAATAATCACCTCTCCATCTTTTACAGAACCACCTGTGCCGCAAAAATTTTTAAGCTGTTTACCCAATTGCTCCAGATCATCTGTTTTACCAATATAACCGGTAACCAATGTCACAGATTTTCCGGCGCGTTGTTTTTTATCCAATAGAATGCGAAGAATTTGTTGGGCAGGAGCCAGGGTATCTTTTTCTTCTTCTTTCTCAGGTTGGAATTGAAAATTTGGATCGGTACTAAAGATAAAACCGTTGCTGTCAGATTTGAATTTCTTAGACATACTTAGATTTTGGCAAAGTAACGGAAAACTGAGAACCATTTCTAGGTTCACTTTTAACAGATAGTGTTCCATGGTTGGTCTCAAAAAAATCCTTGTACAAAAGTAATCCTAGTCCGGCTGCCATTTCCTTAGTTTTGATAGCAAAATCAAGTGACTGATCTGAATCTTTATCTGATAGCTCTTCTGAGATCTTATTGAGTACTTGGATATAAACTCCACCTCTTTCAATTGTCTTTAATAATCGAATGAGAGAGTCTGCCTAGGGTGTTCAAGAATGGATAATCCCCGATGGGATCGTAAAAAAGCACGAAATCGGGATGAATATTCTCATCATGGGCAAGAAAGCGCATCTACCTGAAAACGTCTATTGATAAGTATCAAGATGGAATAACCCTTGCTATTTTTCAAGATTACTATGTCAGGATCACAGCTTTCAAACTTAGATCCAAACTCCTTGCTTGATGGATGAGACCGCCTACACTAACATAATCAACATTGGCAGCTGCATAGGATTCTATATTCTCTTTTGTGATTCCACCACTTGCTTCTGTTTCAAAGCGGCCTGCGATCAACTGTACAGCTTCTTTTACTTGGTCAGGGGTAAAATTATCTAACATAACCCTGAATACTTTACCTACAGCATTAGCACAAACCATTTTGACATCTTCTATTGTTCTTGTTTCCACTTCAATTTTTAAGTGAGGCTGATATTCATTTACGTAAGAAAAAGCTTTATCAATAGCTTTTATAATCCCTCCAGCATAATCAATATGATTATCTTTTAACATGATCATATCATACAAACCAAATCGATGATTCACTCCACCACCAATTCTTACAGCTTCTTTTTCAAGTAAACGAAAATTAGGTGTGGTTTTGCGAGTATCGAGTAATCGTGTTTTGTATCCTGTTAGTAATTGGGTGTACTGGTGGGTTAGGGTTGCAATACCGCTCATCCGTTGCATACAGTTTAACACCAACCTTTCGCATGCTAAAATGGTATGTATAGAGGCACTCACTTCAAAAGCCGATTCACCATTGCTCATCGAGTCACCATCATGTTTGTGGAGTGTGAAAACAGCTGCAGGATCCTGCATCTGAAATATCTTTTGCGCTACTGCTACACCTGCGAGTATACCGTCTTGCTTGATCTTTAAAACAGCTTTCCCTTTTTGATGTAATGGGATACAACTTAAAGTCGAATGATCGCCTTCACCAATATCTTCTTTGAGTGCAGCGGTTACAAGTACCTTTAATTGTTCATCAAAATGATTCATAGCGCAAAACTAAAATATATTCATCGACCCCCAGAAATAATCAGCCCGTTGTTTTTCAATCAACAACGGGCTGATCAATGATCGTAAACTGTGATATTAATTGATACGAAGGGAAATGATCTGGTATTTACCGGATTGTTGTTTGATCAATACAGTAATATTATATCCCTTATTATTTTTATCAGCTGTTAATAGTTTCCCTGCCAGATAAGTAGTACTACCCAGATCTCGGTTAGATACTTTTTCAAATCCGGTGATCTTATGTTCTGCAAAAAAAGTTTTCAGCGCAATAGAAGCCTGATTCTTGCTGATATTCTTTATCTCGTCTTTATCCAGAAACTTCAAGTCTACATAATCATCAAACGACTTGCCTATTTCTTCTGTATCAGCATTTTTAAAAGCATTCACAATCTGATCAACCGTATTATCTTGTATACAAAAAGACATAGATAATAACGCGAATCCGATGGTCAGAAAAAATGTTTTCATACAGTTTATTTTGTATTCAGTCGTATATTTTGCCAAAAACATGCCAACTTTGAGTATGGATGGTTACCTGCTAAAGTTAATACCTAATCAGCAATTAATAAACCATATCATTTTTTAATATGAATAAAAAAGTCATTCTTGTAATCATGGACGGATGGGGTTTGGGGAAAATAGCAGCTTCAGATGCTATACAACAGGCCAATGTGCCATTCGTATCCTCTTTATATAGCCAGTACCCCAATACAACACTTGTTACTTGCGGAGAAGAAGTTGGGTTACCTGACGGACAAATGGGAAACAGTGAAGTGGGGCACCTTAATCTAGGTGCAGGAAGAATCGTTTATCAGGAACTACAACGTATCAATGTAGCAGTTAAAACAGGTGAATTGGCTGCTAATACAACATTTCTTGAAACACTATCCTATGCCAAAAAGAATGAAAAGGCACTGCATCTGATCGGATTGGTAAGTGATGGTGGTGTTCATTCACATATTGATCATTTGAAAGCTATTTGTGATCTCTGTCAAAAAAATGAGATATCAAACGTATTTATTCATGTATTTACTGATGGTAGAGATACAGACCCGAAAAGTGGGCTTGGATTTGTGAAAGAATTGCAAGCTCATCTTCAACATTCTGCGGGAACAATTGCTTCTGTGAGTGGACGATATTATGCCATGGACAGAGATAAAAGGTGGGAAAGAGTAAAATTGGCTTATGACTGCTTAGTTCATGCTAACGGACCAACAGCTAAAAGTGCAGTAAGCGCAATAGAGCAAGCCTATACAAACGGAACAACAGATGAATTCATTCTACCGACTGTTATTGTGAATGATCAAAATCAACCCATCGCAACTATCCAAGATGGAGATGCAGTGATTTGTTTCAATTTCCGCACTGACCGTTGTAGAGAGATCACTGAAGTATTAACACAACAGGCATTCCCCGAACAAGGTATGCAACCATTGTCACTGCACTATACTACCATGACGCAGTACGATCAAAAGTTCAAAAAGGTCAATGTGATCTTCGAAAATGATAATCTTACCAATACACTTGGTGAAGTTTTGGAAGCTCATGGAAAGAAACAGATTCGTATTGCTGAAACAGAAAAGTATCCGCATGTTACTTTCTTCTTTAGCGGCGGAAGAGAAGTGCCATTTGAAGGTGAAAAAAGAATCATGGTTCCTTCACCTAAAGTAGCAACCTATGATCTTCAGCCTGAAATGAGTGCTGTAGAAATCACCGATCAGCTTATCCCCGAGATCGAAAAAGGTGAAGCTGATTTTGTTTGTCTCAACTATGCTAACACCGATATGGTTGGACATACCGGCATTTTCAGTGCTGCCATCAAAGCTGCTGAAACTGTGGATGCTTGTGTGAACCGTGTGGTTACGACCGGACTAGCCTCCGGTTATACTATTTTTCTGACTGCAGATCATGGCAATGCTGATTTCATGATCAATGAAGATGGCAGTCCAAATACAGCTCATACATTGAACCCTGTTCCATTCTTCATTATTGATAAGGAATGGAAGGGGAAAATCCAACCCGGTAAGCTAGGAGATATCGCTCCTACCATTTTAACGATGATGCAAGTTCCTATCCCGGCTGAGATGACGGGAAATATCTTAATTTAATAGCTTCAAACAACCCTAACCAATCATGAAAATCATTAAAAAAATCTTGTGGGTATTACTGATCGCTTTAGTTGTGATTCAATTCATACGCCCGGAAGCCAATGCTTCAACTGACACTTCAGGTAACATCAAAAACTTATATCCAGTACCTGAAAACGTGGATGCCATTCTTGTTAAAGCATGTAATGATTGCCATACGAACAACACCGTTTATCCATGGTATTCCAAAGTACAACCGGTGGCATGGTGGCTGGATGATCATATCAAAGAAGGTAAATCGCATTTGAATTTCGACGCTTATACTTCTTATAACTTGAGAAGGCAATATCATAAGATGGAAGAAGTGATTGAGCAGGTAAAAGAAAAAGAAATGCCGCTGAACTCTTATACATGGGTACATCGTGATGCTAAACTAACCGATGATGAACGTGTTGTATTGACCAATTGGGCACAATCTGTTATGGATACCATGAAGGCGAAATACCCATTGGACAGTCTGATCAGAAAAAAGAATTGATTTTGTTTGAATTTCCAGGTTACAAAGCATGTGTTTATTGTATTGTATGCACATGTCTGTTATTGAGTCAGAATGTTTTTGCACAACAAAAAAAAGACAGCATCCTTTTCGGTAAAGAATTGGATGCTGTTGTTGTTTCTTATAATAAATGGGAGCAAAAACTC
This sequence comes from Bacteroidota bacterium, assembly GCA_039795345.1. Taxonomy (GTDB): domain Bacteria; phylum Bacteroidota; class Bacteroidia; order Chitinophagales; family Chitinophagaceae; genus Sediminibacterium. The sequence continues at coordinate 37,211 of JBDKEH010000129.1, read as the reverse complement.
AATGAAATTCCCAATAAGATCACCAAGATCAATTTGAAAGAAACCAAATTGCGTAATCCGCAAACCATGGCTGATCTTTTAGGTGCTACGGGTGAGGTCTTCATTCAAAAAAGTCAACAAGGTGGCGGAAGTCCAATGATACGTGGCTTTGCTACCAATCGAGTACTGATTGTAGTAGATGGTGTTCGTATGAACAATGCCATCTACAGAAGTGGTAATCTTCAAAATGTCATATCCCTTGACCCGTTGGCACTGGAAGATGCCGAAGTCATCTTTGGCCCGGGTTCCATTTTGTATGGAAGTGATGCAATTGGCGGTGTCATGGATTTCCATACACTTAAACCAAAATTCAGTACGGCTAATACAACACTTATCAAAGGCAATCTAAGTAGCAGATATGCTTCAGCTAATCAAGAGAAAACGATCCATGCAGACATCAACATTGCCGGCAAGCGATGGTCATTTCTCAACAGTTTTACTTACAGTGATTTTGGCGATTTAAAAATGGGCAAGAATGGTGGACCGGATAGCTATCTGCGAAAGGAATATGTACAAAGAGTAGGTAATACTGATGTAATGATCGCTAATCCTAATCCACGTATACAAAGGTTTACAGGATATAGACAACAAAACTATCTTTCAAAGATTCGTTATAAACCTTCTGAGAGCTGGGATCTAGAATATGGATTTCATTATTCTGCCACTTCTGATATCCCTCGTTATGACAGGCTAATAGAATATGCTAGTGGAGCATTACGTTTTGCACGATGGGATTATGGTCCACAAGAATGGTTGATGCACCACTTACAGCTTCAACACAAGCAAACAAAAGGCTTGTATGATCAAGCTCGCTTAACCCTTTCTTTCCAAGATTATCAAGAAAGTAGAATTGACAGAAGAAGAAATAACAACAATGAGCGAACACAAGCAGAACAAGTGTGGGCAAGTTCTGCTAATCTTGATATGCAGAAACAACTCAATGCACGGGAGGAAGTATTTTATGGTGCAGAGTTTGTGTTTAATGAAGTAGGTTCATCCGGTATCAGTAAAAATATTTTGAATGGCAGCACCATAAATGTTGCGTCAAGATATCCTGATGGGGCAGAATGGAGTTCAATTGCTGCGTATCTGAGTTATAAAAACAAACTCAATGAAAAGATGACTTTCTCATCCGGATTCCGATACAACCATAATACAGTTCGTGCTACATTCGACACTTCCTTTTTTCGTTTCCCATTTACACGCACCACTCAAAATGCAGGCAATGTAACTGCCAGTGCCGGTTTGGTGTATCGTTTTGCTGAAGGCTGGCAAATGAATGGTGTTATCGCTTCAGGGTTTAGAATGCCAAACGTAGATGATATAGGTAAAGTATTTGAAAGTGCTCCCGGCATTGTTGTAGTTCCCAATATCAATTTAAAACCGGAATATGCTTGGAATGCTGAATGGGGTATTCAATACAGTAAAGATCAAAAGGGAAGTTTTTATGTCAACTTTTTTTATACCTGGTTGAACAATGCGCTTACTCGAAGGCCTTATCAGTTCAACGGGCAAGACTCCATTATTTTTGATGGCACTTTGAGTCAGGTGGAAGCCATTCAGAATGTAGCTACAGCAAGGGTTTGGGGAGTTCAAGCCGGTTGGCAATGGATGATAGAACGTAATCTAAGCTGGCAAACGAAGCTTAACTGGATCAAAGGAAGAGAAACAGATGATACAAAAAATGAACAGGTTCCATTAAGACATGCACCTCCTTTCTTTGGCTCCACGCAACTAACATGGGAGAAAAAAGGTTGGATGATTCAACTGATGTTGGATCATAACAGCGAAATATCCAATGCTGATCTGGCCCCTAGTGAAAAAGCAAAAACTGCTATTTATGCTTCAGATGCATTTGGCAGGCCTTATGCACCTGCATGGTATACATTGAATCTTAAAACTCAATACCGCATATCAGAAAAAATGAGTGTACAATTGGGATGGGAAAACATCACCAATCAACGCTACAGACCTTATTCATCAGGGATTGTAGCGCCTGGCGCTAATCTTGTTGCAAGTATGCGTCTTTCATTTTGATACTGCAACTACAGAAGTATCAAAACCACTCTCTATTTACAGCCGGCTTTTTAGTTACTTTGCACCATGCAGATCCGTAAAGCTTCTTATCTCATATCCAGCCCAACTTTCGATAAATGTCCGAAACCGGATAAACCCGAATATGCATTTATTGGAAGAAGCAATGTGGGCAAGTCATCTCTGATCAACATGATCACCGGACAAAGAAGTCTGGCTAAAACTTCTGCTACACCCGGCAAGACCCAACTCATCAATCATTTTGTCATTGAGAGTAGCTCGGCCGAAAAAGGACCCCGTGAACAGTGGTATCTGGTAGATCTTCCAGGCTATGGTTACGCCAAAAGGTCACAAACTGATAGAAGAAGATGGGAACAAATGATTGAAGGATACTTTAGAAAGCGATCTAACCTTTCACAAGTTTTTGTATTAATCGACAGCCGTCATGGCCCTCAAAAAAATGATTTGGAATTCATCAGTCAGTTAGACAAATGGGGCGTTGTTTTTTCGTTGGTCTTCACCAAAACAGATAAAGAGAAACCCGCAGTTGTAGAAAGAAATATCAAAGCTTTTTTTGATCTACTAAGAGAAAGCTGGCAATTTCTGCCGAGGCATTTTGTAACCAGTGCAGAGAAGAAAATCGGGAGAGATGAAATGCTAGCCTTTATTGCTGAATGTAATAATACTTTTAAGGAAGGGAATGAATAAGGGTGACAAAGACTCATTAGCACTATCCTGATATTGCTAATGGAGAAGATATTCTTCTTACAACTACCTAGTTCACCACTTTATCTGCACAACAGCTGCTTGCAAAAGCTTCCGGTTTTGCTTTGAATGCAAATCCCATACCCAGGATATAACCCATGGCTTCGCGTAATGCGTCATTGCTTTTGAATTGCGGATTGGTGTTGATGTCGGCATGCACTTCCATGTCTACCTGATGCTCAATAAAAAGATCACAGAGTTCATACGCGATCTCAATGCTTTTAGCAACTTCAACCAGCATTCTTTCCTTGATGTGGTATTTCTGTTTGGTTTTCTCATTGTGGATGTACATGAACCCACCATTGTGTTCGCGCAGAAAAACGATGACCGTAGCAAATTCGGTATCATCGCCCTTAACCTGGCTGTCGGTTCCGATACATACTTTGAGCTTAGTGCCGTTTGCAGACTCTCTTGTAATAGCTTCTGCTACTGCTTCTTTGATGGGAAGGTGAATAGGTTCACCATTGAATTTTCTCCAACGCATATGTGGAAGGTTTTTGTAAGTTACCGATTAATCTCCTTTCCTTTAGCGAGTTAAGAATTTCTTATTATTCACAAGTGTGGATTAGTCCATGGTCGATAGACTATAGTCCATGGCAAGAACAATTCTTTTATTTTGTTCTTCCTACTATGGACTATCGACTATGGACCATGGTCCATGCCCCCCTCTCCCGCAACTTTGTCACATTTTCAATATTTGTACGGAAATTGAAGGTTAATTGCACTCAAATCTTATACATGAAAATTCTTCTGCATTATCTCAAACCTTATAAATGGCTGGTAGTGTTGGCATTGGTGCTGGCTGGGGTCAATCAGACCTTCTCGCTTTTCGACCCAATGATCTTTGGAAAACTCATTGACCAGTTCGCTAATCGTCCCAAAATAAACCCGGATGGCAGTTTTCGTACAGAAAGTCAGTTCATCAATGGCATTATGTTCATGCTACTTCTTTTAGTAGGCACTGCCATGGTGAGTCGTATCGCCAAAGCTTTTCAGGATTATACCGTCAATGTGATTATCCAGAAGTTCGGAGCAAAGATCTTTACAGATGGACTAAAGCACTCTATGCGTTTACCTTACCAGGAATTCGAAGACCAGCGCAGTGGTGAAACTTTATCGATCCTCACCAAAGTTCGTTCTGATACAGAAAAATTCATCGGTTATGTCATCAACGTACTGTTTGGCATTATCGTGAGTGTGGTCTTTGTTTCCATTTATGCCACAAGACTTCATTGGTCGATTGTGCCTATTTATCTGGGAGGTGCTTTGATGATCGCTTTTGTGACGAACCTGCTGAGCAAAAAGATCAAAGTGATCCAAAAAAATATTGTAAAGGAAACAACATCATTGGCAGGATCTACCACAGAGAGTTTGAGAAATATTGAACTGGTAAAAAGTTTGGGACTGACAGATCAGGAAGTGAAACGTCTCAATACCAATACCTATAAAATATTAGGATTGGAATTGAAAAAAGTGAAAAGCATTCGTTCACTGAGTTTTATTCAGGGAACGATGGTGAATTTTCTGAGACAGGTCATCACTTTCACTTTGATGTGGTTGATATATCGTGATGTTTTAACGGTGGGTCAATTGATCTCACTTCAGTTCTATAGCTTTTTCATTTTTGGGCCTTTACAGGAAATCGGAAGCATCATCATGAGTTATCGTGAAGCAGAAGCTTCCTTACAAAATTTTCACAACCTCATGGGCAAAAAAGTAGAGCCAAGACCTGATCACCCGCAACAAGTGGGCACAATTGAAGAATTAGCATTTGATCAAGTAGTATTTAAACATCAGACAGCGCAATATCGAGCATTGGATGGGATTTCATTTGACGTAAAAAAAGGAGAAACCATTGCATTTGTTGGCCCATCCGGTTCTGGAAAAAGTACACTGGTAAAATTGCTGGTAGGATTATATCGCCCTCAGGAAGGACATATCTATTACAACAAAGTGAATGGTGCTGATATGAATTTTGATGAGCTCAGAAATCAGATCGGATTTGTAACACAGGATACACAATTGTTTGCTGGCACCATCAGAGAAAATCTCAGCTTTGTGTATCCGCAAGCAACAGAAGAAGAATTATTGGAAGCTTTATCCAAAGCCAGTTGCAATAATCTCTTATCAAGAGCAGAAAAAGGTTTAGATACCATGATCGGAGAAGGAGGGTTAAAATTGAGTGGCGGAGAAAAACAACGTTTATCCATAGCCAGAGCCTTGCTCAGACATCCTCGTTTATTGATCTTTGATGAAGCTACTTCCGCATTGGATAGTATCACTGAAGAAGAGATCACTAATACCATTCGAAATATCTCCAGCGAAAAAGAACAGATCACTGTAATGATCGCTCACCGTTTGAGTACTATCATGCATGCTGATCGTATCTATGTATTAGAAAAAGGACAGGTTGTTGAAACAGGAAATCACAATTCTTTGATCAATGAGAAAGGCTTGTATTATGCCATGTGGAGACAGCAGATTGGAGAGCGAAAGAACTTATCTGTAACCGTTTAAACAGAGAAATAAGAAACATGAAATAAGAAATCAGAAAGTGAATTTTCCCTACGTTTCTGATTTCTTATTTCATGTTTCTTATTTCTTATTCTCTTAGTCTCTTCCGAATTTCTTCTTAAAATATTCAATCACAGAGGGATCTTCGAGTCCTTCCATATCACTGAGTTCGAGTTCCAGAGCTTTGGTGCTAAGTTGTATTTCTATAAGTGAGAGAAATAATGAAGCTGCAAAGCAAATCAAACTAATGGCGAAGACAATATTGGCAGCGATCAGGAATTGTGTATAGATGAGATACATACAAATAATACACCCTAAAAAAGTAACCACCCCCAACGCCTGCATATTCTTGATCAATTTCAACCGATAACGAAGATTTTTGATCTGCCCATGGATGATGTGTTTTTGTTCATGACTTTGGTATTTATCATGCAGATTTCGAATACGATTCGATAAAGACAGAAATCGATTGGTGTATGCGAGCATGATCAGACTGATCGCAGGAAACAGTAAAGCAGGGGTGTTTAAGTTGATCTCCATACTTAAAATTAAGAAAGAACTGTTATCGAGTGTGTTTCAAAATAAAGTAAATGCTACCGGATTTGTTTGATTAGTTATGATTCATGGCTAATGGCCAATAGTCCATGGCAAAAAAAAGAGGCTGTATCAGACTTTTGATACAACCTCGATGCTCAAACTAAAACAAAACCCTGAGAAAAAATTATAAAACGCGTGCAGAGAAATTGATCTCAATATCTGTTTCACCAACAGTTACTGGGTCATTGGATCCTTTTGTACCGGGCTTATGCTTCAATGTAACTTTTACAGTACCAGGACCACTTGCTGCTCCTGATGTCCAAACACTGGTAACACCTAAAGGACGACCTAATGGATCATTATTCAATCCACTTACAGTGATATTTACACCACTTGGAGCAAAATAGAATTGATGATCATTGGCTTCTTTCTTGATCTCATCTGTAATGTCTTCTGCAGGTGATTTACTTTCATCCAATACCTGTACAGTACAATTGTATTGCTTGTTTGGAGATAAAGTGATCAGTTCATTCAGTGTTGGAGCATTTCCACCCGGACCGTCCGTATCTCTGAATGTGTAAGTAAAACTTCCTGTTCCACCTACTTCAGTGAACATGAGTTTTACAGTAGTGATCAGTTCTTCTTCATTCTCTGGTTCTTTGTCGTCTTTTTTACAACCTGTTGCAACAAAGGTTACCATCATTAACGCTGCCATCAAATAAGAAAGTTGCTTTTTCATACACACTTGATTTTTAGAAATTATGATTTGGTTTTTGGTTCAATTGGGATTTTTATTTTCAATCCGATATTTCGGCCCATTTCATCCGAGAAATAACGGAAGGCATTCATGTATTCTCTGTACACCACATTCAACAGATTACTTACTGTTAGTGTGAACTGAATTTTTTGATGTTTGGTTTGTAAGCTTGTACCTGCTTCCAATCCAATTAAAGTGTAGGCGGGAGGTGGCATCAAGTAATCTGATTCCATTGCCGTACTGCCATCGGGTTTAACCACCGGAATATTACCGGTAGCAGGTACACGTGTTTGTCTGCTTACATATTGAACAGATGGTTTGATATAGGTTTCTTTCCATTTCTTGAAATCACCTAAACTATATTGTAATCCTGCTTCATAGCGGTCTGCCGGCATTTGAATCATCCACTCTTTTGTATTTCGATTTTTAGCTCGTACAATGGATGATTTTGCATCGATTTGAAAATGTGAACTAATGGTGTACGCAAAACTTAGATCAAAGCCATGCATATTCACAGGAGCTTGGCCAAAGCGAAAAGTTGGAAACGCTCCCCTGATCGTTAGTTCGGGTGGGAATACAGGAAATAGATAAATGAACCCATCGATCCTTTTTACATATGCGCCCACATCTATATGCCATCTACCACGATTGTACACTGTATTGAATAAAATACTATTGGATCTTTCAGGCTGCAAAGAAGCATCCCCTTTTTCAATTCTTGCTGAGCCATGGTGTAAGCCATCACTGTACAATTCATTCACCTGTGGTGCTCTCCATGCAGTAGACCCATTGATGGTGAATTGAAGTCCATCAGCTGCTTCATATGAAATACCTGTATTACCGGAAAAATTATTGAAAGTACGATCTGCATATTGTATCCCCCCATTTGAATTCGTATTCACGATACTTCTATGATCGAAACGAAGCCCACCTTCGATCAACCATTTCTTATAATTCCATTTTTCTACGATAAACGCACCCAGATTAAACGCCTCATAATTCGGAATAAACAAACGGTATTCGTAACTATTGCGCTGATAGCTACCCGTAATACCTGCCGTTCCTCTGAAATGACCGGTATTGAAATGATCCCAGATCAGATCTGTACCTAAGGTCGTCATTTTCAAATCTAGCTGTGGCACATTGGCACTGCTTTGAAAACGTCTTACATCATATTCTCTTCGCCAATTGTTTTGTAATGATAAGATCATATTCAGCTTACCGATCTCGCCGGTATTTTTGAAAGCTTTTACTTTCATTAACTGATGCTGTACTTGTTGATAAGGTCTATTGATCTTATACGTAAACCCAATATTGCGGATATAATCTGGTGGTTCTTTGCTACTGATGGCTTGCATCAGATCTGTAACATTACCAATATGGGATCCTGAAAAAATTGCCAATCGCGTATTAAAAATACTATAGAAGAATTCCAATCCTTTTGTTGCAGATCTCCAACCCATGGCAGCTGATGCATTGAATTCTTCATTACCGGAGTTTGCCAACCAATAATTAGGTGTTCTTGCATTACCGCCACGTTTGGCTGTTCCTTGTAAACGCCAGGAGAATGCTTCATTCTTTTTTGAATTGCCTTCAATAATTCCTGAAATAGTACCCTGACGATTATTTGAGAATGCTGCTATATTCAATTCACCGCTAACACCAGGTACTGATCTTAAGAGTTTGGGTTCTACCAATACCACGCCTCCTATTGCATCCCCGCCATAACGAATGGTGCTCGCTCCTTTTACAACAGATAACCGATTGGCAACATAAGGATCAATTTCAGGAGCATGTTCACTACCCCACTGCTGACCTTCTTGTCTGATACCATTATTGAGTATCAAAACACGATTACTATGTAAACCATGAATCACAGGTTTATAAATATTGGAACCTGTTTGCAATACACTTACACCGGTAATTTTTTGTAAAGACTCACCCAATGAAAGTCCGCGAAGTGCTTCCAATTCTTTCCCTTTAATATCCTGCGAAACAGCTGCTCCTTTTGTACTGATGGTGCCACGAACGGTCACATCAGCTAATTCATTACTGGTATGTGGAAGAAAAAAGTTGTGCTTAATATCATCTTTGAAATGAAGATGCTCAGTAATAGGTGTACAGCTGACATGAGAGATATTCACGTCATAATTACCTGCACAAATACCGGCGATACGAAAATTACCCTCCGCATCGGTCGTTTTGCTGATTTTCAAAGCAGGTATTTGAACCAATGCACCGCTAAGCGGTAATCGGGTATCTGCATCAATGACTTTTCCTGAAAAAACAAGGGTACATTGCCCCAGAGACTGAGAAATGCTTCCCCCGAACAGTAAAAGGAGACAAAATAGCCTGTATTTGAATTTTTGAAACAACGTTGTAAAAATAGAATGATTTTTTCGTTTTTACATCATTGTTGCAAAAAAATCACCGATTATCTCACTTTTAACATGGCTCTGACTTGTTGAACAACCATATTTTGGAATCTTACATAATAAACCCCTGGTTGCAATCTGGATCCATCGAATACAACATTGTAATTACCTGCTTCATACTCTCTATCTATAAGATTGACCAACACCCTTCCCATTGTATCCATAATTTGAATGAGGGTATGTCCACCAGCTGTTTTGAAACTGATATTGGTAGATTGGGTAAACGGATTTGGATAGTTCGTGATGAAATTTTCACCTGACAGGTTCACTGATTTATTACATGCCAATGAATTAACAATGGGTAACAACTGAAAATTCTTCAGCATGATCTGTTCAAGATCATCTCCATCCACACAAAGCCATTTATTCAAAATGGTAGCATACACACTTCTGAAATCATATTGGAAAGGAAGATTATCATTAAAAGAGGCGGTAACAGGAATATTGGGTGTATCACCAATAACACCTGCATCTACATTTTTACCAAATACAAACATTGGAGCAGCTGAACCATGATCAGTACCGGTACTTCCATTGCTTTTGATGCGTCTACCAAATTCAGAGAACGTCATTCCCAATACACGATCTTCTACTTTCTGTAATTTCAAATCGTCTTGAAATGCTTTGATAGAATCACTGACATTCTTTAACAAATTCGCGTGCGCACCTGTTGTGTGATCGGTTGAATTTACTTGTGCAGAGTGGGTATCAAAACCACCATAGCTCACCATGTAGATCCTTGTTTTCAATCCACCCGCAATCAACCTGGCAACAATTTTCAGTTGTGCAGCCAGAGAGTTGTTTGGATACTCGGCTTGCTGTGTCACTTTTGCAGAAGCTGTTTTGATCACTTCCGCATAAGCTGTGGTTTGTTGTGCTACTTTTCGGATGTAGGTCAATTCTTTTCCTGCCGGTGTATTCGGTGCAGGATCTTGAACACCCGCGATCAGGTTATAAAAATTGCTGGGATTGGAAATACTCATCCCCATACTAACAGCAGGACCTTGTAATGCCAGTGATGTGGTAGATCCGATCTGTATTGCCAATGGATCGGGCATACTGCTGTTCGGATATCCATTAGGAAAATTGGGATACTCATAATTCAAATAGCGACCTGTCCATCCACTGTTTACTACTTCCCTACTATCACTCGCACTCATCCAAATATCGGTAGCTCTGAAGTGTGAGAAATTAGGTTGAGGATAACCCACAGAATGTATCACACTCATTTTACCATCATTATACATCGCCTGCATACCTGTCATAGCAGGATGTAGCCCTACTTTATCAGTACCGGATAATGACAATACCTTTTGTTGGGGTATGTACATATTGGATCTGGCACGAATATAGTTGGGAAAATATTCAATCGGTATCACGGTATTCAATCCATCATTACCACCATTTAATTGTACAATGACCAACACATGATCCGTATCTGTTGTTGCCGGAAATAATCCTTGCATCAATAATGATTCTGCTCCAAAAGCCTTCACCGTCATGCCATTGATCAACGAGGGCAGCATCACACCGGCAGGTACTGTATTGCGTAAAAAATCCCTTCTTCTCATTGTATTGAATTTTAAGCGAGTTGATACTCGGCGAGGTTCATTAAATATTTGAGGAGATCACGGATGTAATTGCGCACAGTTGTTGCATTGGCCATATCACCCGGATTGTTTATAAATTGATTCCAAGCATTGGTCCAATAATAATCTTCTGATTGTCCGCCCAACAAAATGTCTTTTTTGATCTGTGCTTTAGAAGCATCTGAAATATCCAATCGGTACATCAGTTTGGTGAATTCATTGATCAGTTGATTGGGGTCACCGGGACTGGGAAATGTTTTGGCCAATTCAGCTCCATCAATGACCATACGCTTACCACCGAATGTAAATCCATTCATGACCATGGTATCGGTGAACTGATTTCTTTTAGGAAGTGTATCACTGTTGATCCATATTTCATAGAACTGTGGTTCCTGATAGTAAGCTTTCCATCCACTCACATCGGGAGGATCACCAATATTCTGCTGAAGATTGGTACACTGATTTACCAAATAATTCCAATGACCATAATTGATCGCATATTCTGGCGCCGGCTCAAACGGAATTTCAAATTCGCGACACAACCCAACCGCTAGATCAACCGGACTCTTGATCTGACAACCTCTGGAAAGAATATCATAAAAATGTTCACTCATGAGTAAAGTCCGTAATACAGGAGCTACTTCATAATTGGCATTGCGGAAGATAACAGCAAGTGGTTTGATGATATTGTTCTCTACGGTATCATCTATATCATAGTACACAAACCAGCGATAAAATCTGCGACACATATACTCTGCTACTTCATTGGTAGCAAAGATCATGTTCAACATCGCATCTAATTCCTCTTCACCTGCTGTTGGTCCATTCTTACCTACGATCACAGTATTATTATAAAAAGACGAGAATTGCTTATTGCCTTTATCGTGTCTGTTATTATCAAAAAAGGAAGAGATGGTATTTACATTGTTACGCCAGCCTGTAAGCACGCGTGCAGAAGCCTGTACATCTTCTTCTGTAAATAATGAGCCCGGGCCTTTCCCACAACAAAATAATTCTTGTAATTCACGTCCATAGTTTTCATCCGGTGCAACCGCTTGGTTGAGTTGTCCATTCAAATACACCAACATTGCCGGATCAATAGTGACCGCCTTCATCAATGCTTTAAAATTTCCTAATGCAAAACTTCTAAGCATTGCATGATGTTTATAGAGAAACTGCGCATTGACATCTGTGCTTTCAGTAGCCAGATGATTATGCCAGAAAAGGGTCATTTTTTCACGTAGGTTTCGGTCTTGGTTGATCATTAAACCCATCCACCACTTTTTAAAAGAGTTCCGTCGTAAACTATTAACGGTTCCATCATTGTTAGGATCATTCACCCAAGTATCGCCTTGTAAAATATTATTATCCGGATTAGTGGCATTTGCAGGAGTAGCATATTCCTTCACAGGTGGTGAAGGAGGATCAACGGGAATGGTCAATAGTTGATCAACAGCTTGCGCACAGGTGAGGGTTTTAAAATAGGCAATATCACTTCTTTTTGCACCAAACAATGCCCGCTTCAGTAAATGAATTACTTCACTTTCTGTCCATGGACCAGTATAAGGTGCAAGTCCGGAAGTGGGTGGCGGTGTATCATCCAACGATGGTGTTAACATACCGCCGGAGGGTTTAGTCAAGGTCGCTTCCATACTCAGGCTTTATATAGGATCTTGAGAATCAAATCCTTCCGTTAAAATAACACTTTTGTTTCTTCTATTTTATTTTCCGGAAAGCTTTAATGATCAGTTAATAATTTAACAGATACAAATCCGTTGTACAATGCAGCATCAGAAGGGAAAATATGTCTATATTTAGGGTAAATCTACTTTACCCCTCATGACCGAGCAGGCTATCATTGCAGGCTGTTTACAAAACGATGCTGCGGCGCAGCGCGAATTGTATAATCGGTTCAGTCCGAAGATGCTGAGTGTATGCTATCGTTTTGCACCCAGTAGAGAAGATGCGGAGGACATGTTACAAGAGGGATTTATAAAAGTATTTACCCAAATACATACGTTTCAGAACAAGGGCGCATTTGAAGGATGGATCAGACGCATCATTGTACATACTTGTATCAACTTTCTGAAGAAGCATAAAAAATTCAATGAAAGTCTGGATATCAGTTACGCTACATCGGTGCATATCAAAGAGGAAACCATTCCTTCGATCATGCAGGCCAGACAGATCATTGAATGTATCAGGTTATTACCGGTAGGCTATCGTACTGTTTTGAACCTGTATGCATTGGAAGGGTATAGTCATAAAGAAATCGGCATCATGCTGGATATTGAGGAAAGTACAAGCAGAAGTCAGTACACCCGAGCCAAAGCGATGTTGGAAAATATATTGATCCGTAAAAAGATCATCGAAGCACCCAAACAGGATTATCAATGGCTTACTGCCTTTAATAAATCCTAGTGGAGACCGAATATGGAGAACCAGAACTACCAGGACGAATTTGAGCAGTTTTTACTCGATGAGGTAAAGCAGCACCGTATGTATCCATCTGAAAGAGTATGGACCAACATACGTACTGAGTTACATGGATATCGCTCTTGGCCGGCACTTACTTTTATTTCTCTCTTTATTATTACTGCACTTACACTGAGCACAGTGTTGAGTACACAACAAAGTTTTCATCCACAGCCTTTAACCGTTCCAAACGTAGCCAAGATAGAACAGCAAACCATAGCTGCACATCAAGCTGCGAGTGAAAAGAGTCGTCATTATTTCAGCACTTTGGTTCCTAATCATATGACGTCAAATACCGTTGCTGCATTTGATTATCCGGATACCGATCTATTTGCATCGAATAATAGTCTTTCAGAAACAATCATCGCATTACCCAAAGAAGGAATACAACAACAAACTATTGCTAGAACCAAGCAACCGAGTACATTAGCCATCAACCCTATTAATGTACAGTCATCAGTTGAGGTAATACAAAATCAAGAGATAGCTTCATCTGAAACAATAGCACAGAGTAACATTACAGAAACAGCCTCAATAAAAGAGAAGCGTCTTTTTCATGAGAGCGATCCAACAACTGATACTTATCTAAAAGATTTTCAATACAACAAGACACCGAAAGTACAGCGCTCACCTGTTGCAAAATTTGGGGTTCAGTTTTATCTTACTCCTTCAACCAGTTATCGACGCTTATCTGATGAAAAAGTGAGAGAATTGATTCAACCTACTGTTGCTTCTTTACCTGTGAATGCTCCACTCAATCAACCTTCCAATGTAAATGAAGTAGTCCGTCATCGTCCTGCGGTAGGTATGGAAGTTGGATTTGCTGTCTTATACAATATTTCAAGCCGCTTAAAACTGAAAACAGGATTACAATTGAATATTCGTCAATATCACATTGAGACATTTCAATCACGGACATATGATCCTGCCACAATTTCATTAATCAACTTCAATGGTATTGAAAATATCACTCGTTTCTCTCCCTATAATAACAATGTGGGATATAAACAAACTGAATTAGAGAACCGAGTGTACCAACTTGCTGTACCAATCGGTATACAGTGGGAAATATTAAAAGGCAACCACGTAGGAGTCAATGCAGAAGCTACCGTACAACCTACTGTGAACCTCAATAAAAATGTTTATTTACTATCTACCGACTACAGACATTATGCGGAAGGGAATGACCTGGTGAGAAAATGGAATATCAATACCAGTGTGGGATTGAATCTCAGCTATACCGCCGGCAAAACAAGCTGGCAAATAGGACCACAGATTCGTTACCAGCACTTGCCCACTTATTCCAACAAATACCCCATCAAGGAATACCTGATGGATTATGGCATGCGTATAGGCCTAACGAGGGCTTTACAATAACCAACTACTATCTGTTTATCTGCCATCCGCCTTCGGTGGATGGCTTTTTTATGTAGGGTTTGAATAATTTTACAGAATGAAAAAAATCATCCCAATTTTATTTTTTTATGCTTTAGTGTCTTGTGGAGAATCTATTGATACGCAAAACCAATTACAACCCTCTCCAGATAGCACTAAATTTTATCCTACAACATCCTTCTTTGAAAATCAAATGGCCATCATACCATCGATGAAAAAAGAAATGATGATCTATTCTACCTCAGAAAACAAAAAAGATTCTGCCATATTAAGAACCGAAGTATTTAAGGAACTCGTAAAAGAATTCATTTCAAAAGGTATTACAGATGCCGCTACTAAAAAACATTATCGTGAAACAGTATTTCAAGACGCTTCTACAGGAAGTTATACATTGAGTTATACTGCCGTAGACACTACCGTAAGCGTAAAAGGAATGGAAGTATTATTAAATGAACGAACCAATGAGGTTCAACATGTATTTATTAGAACGATGTATCGAAAAGATAATTCATCTATCATGGAACAACATAACTGGAATACGAGTAGAGGATTTCAAATCATTCGTTCGATCACAAATTCGCAAGGATTTACCAGTACTAAAGTGACAGAAGTAAAATGGAAGGATTAGCGTAAGGATCATTGAATAAGAAAGTGATTATTATGACACAACAGGAGTTTCAGCAGTTAGCACATACCATTCCTCAACAACCCGGCATTTATAAGTATTTTGATGCAGAGGATACTTTATTGTATGTTGGTAAAGCGAAAGAACTTCGAAAGAGAGTTAGCTCTTATTTTTCCAAAACCTTTACTACTTATAAAACGCATGAGCTGGTTCAACGTATACGTCGGATCGAATTCACAATTGTAGATTCAGAACAGGACGCTTTTCTATTAGAAAACTCACTGATCAAAGAATATCAGCCACGTTTTAATATCAATTTGAAGGATGATAAGACCTACCCTTATATCGTCATAAAAAAAGAGCCATTTCCAAGAATATTTCTAACAAGAAAAAAAATCAATGACGGATCTGAATATTTGGGCCCTTTTACCTCGAGTGGTAAAGTGAGGGAGCTCATTAGTTTTATCAGACAATATATTCCTCTGAGAACTTGTAAGTTAAATCTGAGTGATACACAGATTCGAAGAGGCAAATACAAAGTGTGTTTGGAATACCACCTTGGTAATTGTAAAGGACCTTGTGAGGGCTTACAGGATGCCGCATCTTATGATGAAGGTTTACAACAGGTACGTAATATTTTAAAGGGTAATCTTGGTTCTGTGATTTTGCATTTTAAAAAACAAATGCAGGAGCATGCCTTACACCTGGAATTTGAAAAAGCGGAACAGGTTAGAAAAAAAATTGAACATCTTGAAAATTATCAATCAAAATCTGTTATTGTCAGTAAACATCTTAGCAGCTTGGATGTATTTGCCATATTAAAAGATGGTGATACCGCATATGTAAGCTACTTGATGGTTCAAAATGGAACTATCGTTCAAACACATACTGTACCTCTGGAAACTAAACTAGAAGAATCTGAAGAAGAAGTATTGAGTTTTGCAATTAACAGAATGAGAACAGATTTCAATAGTTTATCAAAAGAAGTGATTGTTCCATTTAAAATAGATTATCCGGATAGTACCGTTTTTTTTACAATTCCAAAAGGTGGAGATAAAAAGAAACTACTTGAGTTAGCTCAAAAGAATGTCAATTATTTTAAAGAAGAACTTCGAAGAAAAAAAATATTACATCTGGAAGGGCGTACAGACATGGAAAAGAAAAAAGTGTTGTATGAGCTACAGGAGTATTTGCATCTAAAGGAAACCCCGATTCATATTGAGTGCTTTGATAACTCCAACTTCCAAGGTAGTTACCCGGTTTCAGCGATGGTTTGTTTTAAAGACGGATTGCCAAGTAAAAAAGACTACAGACACTACAATGTAAAAACTGTAAAAGGCATCAATGACTTTGCCACGATGAAAGAAGTGGTTCATAGACGTTATAAGCGATTGCTGACAGAGGAATCACCTCTACCACAACTTGTCATCATTGATGGAGGCAAAGGACAGTTAAGTGCTGCTATGGAGAGCATACATGAATTGAATTTACATGGGAGTTTAACAGTAGTAGGTCTGGCGAAAAATGAAGAAGAGATCTTCTTTCCCGGAGATACAGCTTCTATTAAATTGCCATGGGATAGTGATGCATTAAAGCTAGTAAGAAGAATTCGAGATGAGGTTCACCGATTCGGAATCACTTTTCACCGCAATCAAAGATCGAAGGGTACTTTTAAAAATGAATTGGAACAAATCGAAGGAATTGGAAAACAAACGATTACTCTTCTGTTAAAAGAATTTAAATCGGTGAACAATATTAAGAATGCGGATAAAACAGACATTATTTCGTTAATAGGCAATAAAAGAGCGGAAATTTTGTTGACCTATTTTAGAGAGCAAGGGGTACAGGATTAAATAAAAAAAGGGGCCAGGATAGAAATCCAACCCCGTTTTTAAAATCCAATATCCTATGAAAAACCGTGGTAAAGTTAAGGAATCCCTTCAATTAACCAATATTCAAATTTGAAAAATCGTATTATAAGGTATTTTTAATCGAAAAAGGAGCCATGAGGCTCCTTTTCGTTATAACACATTGATTGTAAGTTCTTAATACTGCCAGAGGTCTTGTTCATAATTAAACAAACGCTCTTTGATATTTTCACCTTCCAATAACCTGAAAAGTGGGTCCCGAATCAAGGCGCTCAAGAAGCGATCACTTGGATTGTTACTACTGGTTTTCACTATGTAGCTACCAAAAAAGCGACTCTCAAAGAGCTCCTCCCAGGTCATACGACCGGCGTAATTCTTGGTATTATAGACATTGTACTTAGTAAGGGTTTTGCGGAGATCCGGATAGTAGATCCAGAAAAGTGTTCTTGGGGTAGACTTGCCATTGATTACCAGCTTGGCCACCGGAGCAATACCAATGATTCGAACAAACATACGGCTCGCTTCCTTGTCGAAGATCCACTGTTCTTTCAAACGGAAGGTATAAATAGAATCGGGGCTTGGTGCAAACTTAGTATCATAAATAACAGCTGTATCCACAACATTTGGATTATCGGCATTCTGAACCAATTGCGTATCCAAACGACCTTTGAGCATTTTCATGATATCATCATAACTCATAGGTTTGGTGAAACGGTCATCTCCGCCTTCGGCTGAAAATGGTACAACACTATCATTCTTAATAGCACTTAAAAGAATAGAGAAGAAACGCTGATCACCCATATCATCCTTTCCCGGATACATAAAAGGTTGATTTACCTTCTCACGCGCATCGATCTCTCTCCAAATGAACTCACTGAACAACCAATCGTCTTCACGAAGGTGTTCATATTCCAAAGGACGTTTTTCTCTTGTTTGACTACGATCTGCCGCTGTTTCATTGCGAAGACTGCGAGGTACTACTTCTCCAAAACCACCGACAATAGTTGTATCAACTGTTTTGCTGGGTTTGATGCTAGCAGGGTCTACTGCAGGCTTATTCGCAGGAGTGGCAGGTTTCACCGTGTCGCGACGGTTATTATTAGCGGCGGCATTGGCTCTGGCAGCAGCGGCTGAATCAGCCGCATTTCTGGGGCGATTATTGTTACGCTGAAGATTGAACTGGGCTACGGCTGTAGTGCCCGCCAGTAAAGAAACCGTAACACACAATAAGAATGTCTTTTTCATAACCAATGCTTTATTGCAATATGAATGTAATATTCTGATCAATTTTTCTGATACCACCACCCGGTTGCTTTAATCTGATCTCACCAATGGTAACCGTAGTTCCGGGTTGACAACGTTTGATCAAATTAACAGCCTCTCCACTGAATGATGGACCGGTAACTTCTGCAAATTCCGGTTCATCAAATCCTTTACCGGTACAGATCAACATGAAACTTTGAACTTCAAATTTTACGCCTTCAAAAACGAAGTCACGCAGATCTGCGATAACACCTCTTTGAACACGAAATACGTTCGCATTCATAGTTCCACCTGCGCTACCACCAACAATTGCGATGGGATCCGGAACACGTTTCACAGGAATAGCGATACGTTGTGTTGTTTTACCATCACTTGCTACAACATTCACTGTTCCCAATTGATTACAAGTAACAATATATTGACCCGGACCTGATTTTGTAAGACTTGTACCCGCACCTTCAATGCTAACCTTTACTTTTTCATCTCCACCACCACCTGTTACACTCAATGGATTCTCAAGACCTTGATAGAAAACGCGTGTCCTATCTGTAGAAACTACTAATCCTGATGGAACACCTACTGTATAGCGTACTTCTTTCTCAACAACTGATGAAGTTCCATCGGGTTTCAGGTAGGATATCCTTACTTTTTTAACACCTGCTCCGGGATTGTTCACGCGAGCTTTGTATTCTGCGGCACCTTCGGCATTCAAAGGAACTGATACACCATCTACAGTAATATTAGGTTTCGCTGCCTTACTAAAGGCTCCGATACCAGCTGTGATCACCAACTCTTCACCTGGCATCAGGTACTGAGAATTGGTTCCAGCAAAGGCCTGGAATTCATCATAAATCAATTCTACTTGTCCGATCTGACGATGACAGAAATCAACAGCTAATGCTTCACTGTTTTTAATATCATTCTCGAACTTACTCAATATCGTAATGGCTGCTACTGCCGGAGTCATATGAAAATAGCCGTAAGCCCAATCACCTTTCCCTGCTTCACTTGTTGACGGCAGTGGCGTAAGATCTAGTGGCAATGAAGCCTCTATCTCTTTTTTCATATCCGGATCAATCGCAAGTAATTGTTCTTTAAATGCTTTCAATCGATTCAACAATTCTTTACCTCTTCCTTTTCCATTTGGTGGTTCAGAGATAAACATCCGAGTGGCAGCATCAAGATTATCTTCTTTATAAGACTCTTTTCCATCTTCTCCAATGGTAAGACCAGACTCTTCTTTCAATTCTTTTTTGAGGGCTTCCATGTAAGCATACAAATCATCTGCTATTTTCTGAGCCTGTTGCGCTTTTGGTAACCATATCTGTGCCTTTTCTCTTGTCTTAGGATCTTCAATTTTTGCCTGAAATGATCTGAATATTTCCGCATTTTTCTTATCTACAATTCCATTGGCAGTCATAAGGCTCCTGTCTACCGTTTTAAAGGCATTCAGGATCTCAGATGATACATTGAGTGCCAACAGCGCTGTAAGCACGAGGTACATCATGTTGATCATCTTCTGCCTCGGTTCCTTGGGTAATGACATTTATCTAAAGTTTTCTATACTGTTTAAAATAGGTTTTGGTTGCAAGACATATCTATTAAGCACGTCCCTGCATTGCAGTCAACATATTGCCATACACCTGATTCAATTTACCCAGGTTATTAGCTAAAACAGCGATCTGCTCTTTCGCTTTCATTGCATCATCCGCACTGCTAGACATTGCAGCAGAAGCTTGAGCCAGTTTACCATAGAATTGATTAAGAGCCTTCAAGTGATTATTGCTTTCTTGCAATTCCAATTCATAAATAGTATTCAATGAAGACAGATTTTTAGTCAATACTTGAACCTGCTCATGGAATTGTTTGGTGCCTTCAGAAGCACTGTTAAAACCAGACAATGATTGTGTTGCTTGATTAACGGCTCCTGAGATAGAAGAAAATGCATTGGTAGCTTCTTTGGCTTTCGCAGAAAAATCACCCGTTGATTTTACTACATCACTGATCTCTCCCATATTATCAACGGTACTACCCAATTTCTCAAAGCTGGCACTTAGTTTAGATAAATTAGCAGGTGTGATATCCGCTTGTTGTAACATATCGTCCAAACTTTTCAATGCAGGATTACCTGAGGTAGCCGGTGCAGCCGGCGCTCCCATATCGGGTGGAGGTAATATTGCATATACTACGAAAATGAGTGCTTCAGTAGTCAAACCAATCTTCAATGCCCAATCAGCCCATGACAGGTGAAGAATCTTTGCCATAGCACCAAAAATTACTACAGAGGCGCCAAGACATACGATGACGTTTACAATTCGGTTAGTTGCGGGGGAAACACCTGAGGCCATAATCTTAAGTTTAGTTTTTAATAGTTATTTGTTGTCTTTCGACGGGATTTTATCTTTTTGATCTAGGAGCCAAATCAATCACACAACGGAAACCGATGTATGATTTTGCTGTATCCTGATATTCATAATTACGAGTACTTACTTGGAGATAGTAGGCAATATCTTTCCAACTACCACCACGTACTACTTTGCGTTTCATACGAGGCAGATCAGAATCTGCAGCTTCAATACGTACATCAGGACTTAGATCTGACATGAAATTGTATGAACCTTCATAAAAATAAGAACCGGTCCATTCTGCCACATTACCTGACATATTATATAAGCCATAATCATTGGCCCAATAAGCATCCGCTTTTACCGTGTAGAAACCGCCATCTTCCGGATAGTTACCACGACCAGGTTTAAAATTGGCAAGTAAACATCCTTTTTTGTTTCTTAAATAGTAAGCACCCCAAGGGAATGGAGCATTGGTTCTACCGCCGCGAGCAGCATATTCCCATTCTGCTTCACTTGGCAAACGAAAATCTCCATCTACCGCAAGTTTCTTTTTCTCTAAGAATGAATTCTGATAGTGTGTACGCCAGTGACAAAAAGCTACCGCTTGTTTCCATGTTACACCTACAACCGGGTAATTTCCGTAAGATGGATGAGCGAAATAACGTTTGGTCATTGGTTCATTGTAGGAGTAAGAGAAATCTCTGATCCAAACCAATGTATCAGGATATACTTTCTCATCATACTTGACGATGAAATCTTTTCTTGGTCTGTCAGCATTCTCACGCTTGGCAGCTTCAGGCAGATTAAAATATTCTACTTTGTATTTCAGTTTTCCGGGATCGATCTCATTTCTTCCGAATAAGCGATTATCCGGCGCAAGATTCAATTCATTCAGCTTTTCAATGGTTGCTTTATCATATTTGATAGTAGCTACTTTTTTCCAATCAACTGCAGAAGTATCTTCTTCTTTATTGATACCACCACCAAACAAAATTTTGAAAGATAAAGAGTCACGTACCCAGTTCACAAACTGACGGTATTGGTTATTCGTGATCTCTGTTGCATCCATCCAGAAACCCGGAATAGACATAGATCTGTTCCTGTTGGTATAATTGAAACTGATATCCTCATCACTTGGACCCATATGAAAGGTTCCGGGTGGTATGTATACCATGTTTCTCGGCGTTACCATACTGGGTCTTGCAGTTGGTGCTACTCCATGCAACTGACCGTCATCAGGTAATCCTTTTGACTTCTTGCCCTTATTCAGAAAACATGAGCTCAGGCTCAGCGTGAATACGGCCAGGGTAATAGTAGTTAAATAACCTTTCATCTGATCAACTTAATTTATGACAGTGACAAATATAAGTTTAGAAGTGCAGTTAAATGCAGCTTCTGTTTTTTAAAACCAATAATTTCACAAGGCGGGTAAAGATGATTCCAGTAATGTCAGAATTTTGTTTTCACTAGCTGAATGGGGCTTTTTAAGCCACTGTCAGTGAGCAAATTACCGCAATTCTTGTTACACAATTGCTAAAAAGTCAACTATTTTATCAGTAGTGTAATCACTACAAGTAAAATTCTGGCACAGGTACAACAAAACACCGCCATCTTTTGGCATTTTTCCTGCTAATAACGGGAAATCCCCCATTTTAGTTTCCCCACATTGGAGTATTTTATACGGACTGTACCTCTCTAGTACCTGCGGCAGGTATTGCCCTGCTCCCGGCCCCATTAAAGCAATTTCTTTCCAACCCGCTACTTCCCCTTGTATGACCAATGCCCAAACTCCAAAGGAGGTAGGATACTTCACTATAGCTTGTGACAATCCACCCACCATCTTTTCCATTCTATTCAGCCATTCCTTTTGGTCAAATACCCTTCCTAGGTATTGAAGATTATAGGCCATGACTGCATTACCGCTAGGTGTTGCCCCATCGTATACTTCTTTTTTCCTCACAATGACATCTTTTTGCCCCTCTTGGGTATAGAAATAGTATCCTGTCTCTGCTTCTCCGAAATTTCGGTTCACTTGCTCAAGAAGGGCTTTTGCTTTCATTAGATATTGACCATCACCCGTTATTTCCTGTAAAGAAATATAGGCCTGTATCAGGTACGCATAATCATCCAGAAATGCGGGAATCATGGCTTTCCCTGCTTTATAGGTATGTTTCCAATCATGGTTCTGCGCATCTTGAAAACAGCTCTCTAAAAAAATCATGTTATTGACAGCTATCTCTTTGTAAAGAGGATCGCCCAGAGCAGCATATGCTTGTGAAAAAGCTGTGTTCATCAATGCATTCCAACCCAGTAACTGTTTATCATCCAATGAAGGACGAATCTTTGAGCTCCTTTTCTGTAATAACTGTGATTTGATCAGTTCGAGTCTTTCTAACCAATCAGCTTCTTGCATACCATGTTCACTTGCAAATACATCAGGCTGTTGACGTACATGCAGAATATTGGTATGCTCCCAGTTACCGTCTTCGGTTACACCATAGTAAGCACAACACAAAGCTGCATCTTCAGCTGAGAGTGTTTCTTCGATCTCTTGTTTTTGCCATGTATAAAATTTCCCTTCAACACCTTCACTATCGGCATCCAATGCACTAAAAAATCCTTCTTTAGGGTGCATGAGTTCTCTTTGTATAAAAGAGAGTGTTTCTCGAATGGCTCTTGCATACTTAGCTGAACGTGTCAATTGATAGGCTTCACACATCGTGCTTACCAGCAAAGCATTATCATACAACATCTTTTCGAAGTGAGGTGCTAGCCATTCTGTATCGGTACTATATCTTGCAAAACCTCCTCCCAGTTGATCATAAATACCTCCATCGATCATTTTGTCGATACTCAATAATGCCTGTTTAAGTGCTTCGGGATATTGATTCAAATGATGATGTCTTAACAAATAGCGAATAGTGGCTGTTTGAGGAAATTTTGGTGCATTACCAAATCCACCCCATTCTGTATCCGCTTGTTTGAGCATATGGCTACAAATGTCATCGATCGTTTCCTGATGCAACCATCCTTCTGTTTCTACTTTTCCTGCTCCAAATTGATTGGATTTTAGCAGATGCGATGTCAACTTCTCTGCTTGTTGATCAATCTCCTCTCTTTTTTCATTGAATGCTTTATGAAGTCCGGTCAATACCTCTTTCCATGAGGGTCTGTTATGTGCTCGAATGGGTGGAAAATAAGTACCACCATAAAAAGGTTTTGCATCAGGTGTCAGAAATACATTCAATGGCCATCCTCCACTACCTGTCATGGCCTGAACCGCATCCATGTAGATATGATCAATATCGGGTCTTTCTTCCCGATCTATTTTAATGTTGATGAAGTATTCATTCATCAATTGGGCAGTTTCTTCATCTTCAAAACTTTCTCTTTCCATCACATGGCACCAGTGACAGGCTGCATAACCTATACTTACCAATATGGGTTTTTGCTCCTTTCTTGCCAATGCTAATGCCTCTTCACCCCAAGGATACCAGTTTACAGGATTATGTGCATGCTGCAAAAGGTAAGGGCTTGTTTCATGGATCAATGAATTGGTATGAGTATGTGTTGTTGACATGAATAGCTTTTATAAATATGGAATAATGAATGTAGAAACATAAATGAAGACGTGATCATTCATTGACTTACTTTTTACAAAAAACCCCTTGACCATGCAAGGGGTTTATGAAGAAGTAAGATTTATATTATTTTTTAGTGACTGTTGAAGCGAGGAATTGATCCAATGCAGACACCATGCTTGGTTTTTGAGGTGATGGCACTTTGATCTCCAATTTTAATCCTGCATCTTCCACAGCTTTCGAAGTATTGTTACCAAAAGCTCCAATCACAGTACCGTTTTGTTTGAAGCCAGGTAAGTTATCAAACAAGCTCTTTACGCCGCTGGGTGTAAAGAAGCAGATCACATCATACTCCTTTCCATCAATTACGTCTTTGATATCATTACTGATGGTGCGGTACATGAACCCCAATTGAAATTCACAATTATTGGATTTTAACCAAGTAACGATTTCATTGTCTTGCTGGTTCTCGCTACACACATAAAGAAATTTTTCATTCTCTTTATGTTTGTTGATCACATCGAACATGCTTTTATTCGTACCATCGGCACCATAAAAGACTTTTCGCTTGCGGTATAAAATAAATTTTTGCAGATAGAGTGCTACCGCTTCTGTGATACAGAAATACTTTGTATCCTGACCAATAGTCACTTTCATCTCTTCACAGGTGCGGAAAAAATGGTCGATGGCATTTCTGCTCGTAAATATTACGGCAGAATATTGCATGATGTCGATCTTCTGTTTGCGAAACTCTTTGGCGGGTATTCCTTCCAATTTAATGAAGGGATGAAATACGAGCTCAACCTTGTATTTACGCTCCAGATCGAAATAAGGCGATTTATCGCTTTCAGGTCTAGGCTGAGAGATCAGGATTCTTCTTGCGACTTTAGTCGCTCCCGATTGTTTGGATCCATTCTTTACCATGCTTGCTTTCTGAGATTTGCAAAATTAAAACCTTCCGCCGATATAATCAGCCATCAGTTTATATAAAACCAATAGCGGCAATATCTCCACGGCACAAAGGTAAAGGAAAAAATGTAAAGCGTTCACTTTCAAGGTGTTCCTTATAGTACTAAAAGAAACAACATAGCGATAAAGTAACAATAGCCCCGTCAATCCCACAGAAATCGTAAATGCCACTTCTTTTAGTGAGGTATTGGCAAATGCCATAAAAAAAAGAAAGGGCACCAGGCTGACACCCAAAACCTTGTTCACTAAGAAAACTGTGAAGGTATAGTTCATAGCGGCTTCTCTGGAATTAAATACCCAACCTGCAAATTGAAGAAAGAGAAACTTTCCGAAATACACAACGGCCAACAATCCGGCTCCAAAAAATATCACATGCCAAAATGGATAATCGAGCCACTCACGATGACGAATGATCAAAGCTCCATAAATGCTGGCACTAACAATGAATAAGAGGTTTACAAAAACAGAACCCAAATTATCTTGCAGCAATTGGTCTCTTGTTTGTTTTTGTCTTAGGGAAGTTTGAAAAAATAATACAAACAAGTTTTTAAAATAACGCGGAAAAGCAGATCGTATAAAAGCCACTAATAACAGCACCCCCATTAGAAGGTAAAAAAGATCGTCCAATGTTCTTCTGTCTCTAAAATCTGAAACCATGAAAATCGGCTTTTGACTCAATGGCAGATAAGGGTGAATCAAGTACTTGGCATAGGTCGTGGTATCTGTACTTTTCACTACTGTAACCGGAATGACGGCTTGCAAACTATCTGTTTGGGCTGAATCTACCGCTAGAGAAAAAGAATCAATAGTCTGCTGAAGTGAATCCTGTTGCATGTTATTGTTGATGACACGCTTGTTTGAATCCGATCGGACCGACTGTTGAGGAGATGAAAAATTGTTTTTTTGTGTATCGCTCTGTGCAACCACAACTACCTGAAAAAAAACAGTGAGTATCAATAAATAGAGTTGCTTCGTCAGATTCATCGTTACAAAAATAAGGGAAGTAAGGTTATCGGGAGATCGGCCTTTGGGAGGCAGGATTTTTTCGACTCGGTTTTAAATATGATACTAATACCTGATGACCCGATTACCTGATCTCCCAATCCCTCACTCCTCCTATCTTTGCTAAATGGCAGGTATCTACATTCATGTTCCTTTTTGTAAGAAAGCTTGCCACTATTGTAATTTTCATTTTTCTACACAGCAACAGCTGAAGCCGGAAATGGTGAAAGCAATTTGTACAGAAGCTTCACTAAGAAAAAATTTTATACTAGAGCCGATCAACACGATTTATTTTGGTGGAGGCACTCCATCATTGTTGTCAGTGTCGGAATTGGACACTATTCTTACAACACTCAAGGAACATTATAAGATTATTACTGATGCTGAAATAACATTGGAAGCGAATCCTGATGATATCTCTGCTGACAAATTGAATCAATGGCTCAAAGCGGGAATCAACAGACTGAGTATTGGTATTCAATCTTTTTTTGAAGAAGACCTACAATGGATGAATCGGGCACACAATGCCTTACAAGCAAAGGATTGCATCGAACAAGCACGAACCGCAGGTTTTAGTAATCTAACCATCGATTTAATTTATGGTACACCAGGACTTACCAATGAGCGCTGGCAACAAAACATTCAAACAGCCTTGTCTTTAGATATCCCTCATCTTTCATGTTATGCACTAACTGTTGAGCCCAATACTGCATTGGATCATATGGTACGGAAAGGGCAAAAAAAAGATGTTGATGCGGATCTTCAGGCTACTCATTTCAATATCCTAACACAAACATTAGAAGCCGAAGGTTTTGAACATTATGAGATCTCAAACTTCGCTAAGCCGGGTTTTAGAAGTCAACATAACAGCAGCTACTGGCAAGGCAAACCATATTTAGGATTAGGCCCTTCTTCGCATTCTTTTGATGGTGCTTTTACCAGGCAATGGAATATTTCTAATAACCCATTATACATCAGTAGTCTACAACAAGGGATTATTCCTTTTGAATCGGAAACACTGACCATCACTCAAAAAATCAATGAATACTTAATGACCAGTTTAAGAACTATGGAAGGTATTTCATTAAGTTTTTTACAAAACAATTGGGGAGAAGAAAGAGTGCATGATATTATGAGATCCGCAGAACCACATTTGGATCAACTTAACATACAATTGAAAGATCAACACCTCATTTTAACACCAAAGGGTAAGTTTTTAGCCGATGGTATTGCAGCAGATCTTTTTGTGGAATAATCTTCTCCTCTCACAACACTGAAGTAATGTACAATTTGTATAATGATGATACAAAATGGGACTAAAAAATAAGTGTACGAAGATGGCTTGATCCTTATAATCTGCAGCTAAAAGCCTTTATTCATGTCGCAATAGCTTCCTCAACAAATTGATACCGATCACTGTACCAAGAAGTATCAGTAGTACCATGGGGCTTAATAAGGTGAATGAAACTGGCATGGAATAAAGTTACCATTTTTACTAGACCAAAAAACCTTCTATTTTCTTAAATCCATCAGCGGCAGAACGGTGTTCCCACAATATCTCATAAATGGCTGAGGCTATGGGCATTAATGCTTGCACCTCTTGGTTTGTACGGTAAATACATTTCGCAGCATTATACCCTTCAGCCACCATATTTAGTTCTAACTGGGCGGCTTTTACCGAGTAGCCCTTACCGATCATATTACCGAAAGTACGATTACGACTATACAGGGAATAACAGGTTACCAATAGGTCACCTAAATAAACAGATGCAGCATAGTTATGTCCTTCTTCTGTTTCAACCCCCTCTTTTTCATTCATTTTACGAAGAAAAGTGACCATTTCATTCGCACTATTGGCGATGTATACACTCAAAAAATTATCGCCATATTCCAATCCATGCGCAATACCTGCTCCTAATGCGTAAATGTTTTTTAGTACTGCTGCATATTGAACCCCTACAACATCATTATTGACAACCGTATTGATATATTCTGTACTGAATGCAGCAGCAATTTGCTGTGTAGTAATAGCATCTCTACCTGAGAATGTGAGATAAGATAATTTCTCTGAAGCTACCTCTTCTGCATGACATGGTCCTAATAAAGCAAAATAATCATCTACCGGAAAATGAAAATGGGTGAACAGGTATTCATGTAACAATCTGTTATCAGTAGGTAAAATACCTTTGATTGCAGAGATGATTTTTTTTCCTTGAAGATCTTCAGGTTTTAGCTGTTCAAACACTTGTTCTGCAAAGGCTGAAGGAACTGCAACAACTAAAGCATCTACCGCTTCCACAACCTTACTTAAATCGCTACTCAAAACTAATTGGGAAGGATTAAAGTATGCTGCACTAAGATAATGTGGGTTGTGTTTTCTTTTTTCGATGTACTGAATGGTTTCAGTATTCCTTACCCACCAATAAATATTGTTTCCATTATCTGTCAGAATTTTGGCCAATGCTGTAGCCCAACTTCCACTTCCAATGATTCCATATCGCATGCATCAAAGAATTGTTCCGGTGCGAAGATAGGAATTGTAGGGAATGGCGGGTGGGTTATAGCTAATTGATCATGGCGGATAGCTCAGCGCTAACGAGTAAGGTTCTTTAAAAAATAGCTCCGGAGTTCAGTCCGGAGCTATTTAAATTCATCCTATTTTCTTTACCACTTATTACTTGTGGCTTTCTGGTTTCTTGTTTCTTCTTACTTGTTACTTCTTATTTATTCTTTCTTCTTCTCTTCAAACAACTTATCCTTCGGTACTACTTTCACAAGATTTCCTTCTTTCAGAATCTTGCTGACCGTATTATACGGGCCGGTAACTACTTGATCACCATCATTTAATCCTTCTAAGATTTCAATGTAGTTAAGATCCTGGATCGCAGTTTTTACTTTTACTTTTTTTACTTTATTGTCTTTTTGAACAATAAATACTACTTCTTCAACAGCTTCATCATCAATTCCGGGTTTATCATCTGAAGCAGTTGTGTTATTAGATGCTCCACCTTTTTCATCGCTATTTTTTTCACGGGTGGTTACGGCATTCAGTGGTACTGCCAATACATTTTGCTTGGTATTGGTTTGTATATCAGCACTAGCACTCATACCCGGACGAAAAGGGAAAGCTCTTCCCGGGATCATCATGTCTTTATAGCTATCAGGAATGAGTCTGATATGTACCTTATAGTTGGTTACTTCTGTACCTGTTGTAGCAGCTCCTGCTGTTTGCGTATTTGGGTTGGCGATTTTATAGACAAGTCCTTTGAATTTTCGATTGGTATAAGCATCTACTTCTACTAAGGCCGTATCACCCAATTTCACTTTTGGAATATCATTTTCACCAACATCAACACGTATTTCAATACTACGCATATCTGCTACACGCATCATTTCAGTTCCCGCCATTTGTGCAGTTCCTACTACACGTTCTCCCTTTTTTACTGCCAATAAACTAATCACACCATCCATTGGTGCAACAAGTGTGGTTCTAGACAAATCTTTATTTGCTCTGGCCAGCTGTGCTTCAGCACCCATGATAGATGCTTCAGTTCCTTTTAATCCTTCTATAGCTGCTTTGTAATTTGCTTCGGCTGTACGGTAGGCTTGTTCTGCCTGATCATATTCCTGACGTGAGGTTACTTTCTCCGTATACAATTTTCTTTGGCGTTCAAAAGCTGCTTTCGCATTATCCAATATTGCTTTCAACCCGGGGATATTCGCATTTGAATTGGATAATTGTGCTTTTGCCTGTTCAACACCTGCAGCGAACTGATCTCGCTGAGTTGAATAAATATCTGCATAGATCCGTGCCAATATTTGTCCTTTACGAACACTATCGCCTTCACTCACATTCAGCTCAATGATTTCACCGCTTACATCCGGACTCACTTTTACTTCAATTTCGGGATATACTTTACCGCTGGCATTCACTGTTTCAATGATGGTTCTCAATGTTGCTTTTTCAGCTGACACATTCAATCCCTCATCTTTACCAATAACACCAGCCTTTTTCAATCCAATAAATGTTCCCACTACAACCACTAACCCTACGATGGTCCACAATAATTTCTTGTTCATAATGATTTTCTTTTTAATCTCAATACTTATACTTGGGTTACAGTTTTAATCCTTGACCTTTATAAAATTCCAGAACTTTCATTCTAAATACATATTCATACTGATTGCTCAACTGCTGCACTTTGGCACGTAACAGATTATTCTGATTAGTGATCAATTCCAATGAACCCAACAACCCTACTTCGTAACGTTTCAAAGCAAAATCGTATGCTTTTTGTGCATTCTCTAAGGCTTTCTTACCTGCATTGAATTTTTGTAGTGATGCGGTGGCGTTATTATAGGCTGTATAAATATCCTGCTTCAGCTTAAGGTCTGCTTGTGTTTTTTGTAATTCTACATTTCTTAGATCCAGCTTAGAGCGCTGATAAGCCGTTTTATTTTGCCCATTATTGAAAATGGGTATCGATAAGTTAATACCAACATTCTGTCCGAAGTTATTACTGATCTGATCAACCCAACCATCCCACAATCCACCAAAATTTCTGCTTTGCTGATTGAAACGATACAAGGGCTCTTGTACATAATAATCAACATTACTGATGGTCACTTTTGGCTCAGCTCCTGTTACCGGACGATACCCGAGAAAAGTAAATCCACTTGTTCTTTTGAATGAGTTGGAAAAGTTACTCGCTAGGTTTCCACCAAATGTGATCGTAGGATACATCTGTCCTTTTGCAGCTAATATAGATTTCTGCGCTGCTTTGATGCGAAAATCATTGGCTTTTTGTAGAGGTTGAGAAGTCATGGCCAATTGATATACCAGTTCAGGTTGTAAATCACCAAAACTTTCAATCGGAATACTTTCTACCGGTGGCGTATCAATTTCAAAAGCGATGGCAGGATCAAGATTAAGTAACCCTTTCAGATTTAAAATATTCAACTCATAATTGGTGACAGCAGTTACATAGTTACTACTATCATTGGCCAATTGCGCCTCAATTTCAGCTTGGTTCAATTCCGGTAACACACCGGCTTCCACTCTTTTTTGAGTGATATCCAATTGCGATTGAGATTGTGCAATTTGTACCTGAGCAATCTTCACTTGCTCCCTGGATGCCAATACTTGCAAATAGAAATTGGCTACATTCAGTGAAACATCATTCGCTACTCTCTCCACTTCAGCCAATGCTGCTTTCGCAGTGAAATCAGCTGCTTGTAAAGTATAACGCAGACTGCCGTTATTATACAATTGAATTCCGGCATTCATTCCAAAATTCTGATACAGGAACTGACTGGTAGAGAACTGGTTGGTAGTAGGATCAATAGATCTACCAAAACGCACCCCTGTTCCTGAGTTCATATTCAGCGAAGGATACTGATTCAATTTTGCCTGTCGTGCCTGTAATGCACTAATACGCGCCTGGATATCTGCTTGTTTTACAGAGATATTATTCTGAGTGGCATAATCCACACATTTACGCAGATCCCATTTTTCGTTGGTTGTCTGTGCCTGAATTTGTAAAAGAATCCCACATCCAAGAAGGGTCAATAACTTCTTCATATATAACAAAAATAACAGTTTCCCTAGCAGATTAATAAATTTCTGATGGGCGGGGCTAAGACACTTGTTTCCGTTAATAAATTGTTATGAAAGGTCCTTTATTACATCCAATGCCTGATTGAGATCGGCTATAATGTAATTCGGCTCCTCTAATCCCACATACAAACGGAAACTTCTGTGCAATGCCAGCTCCGGATTGAAATCCGCCCGCTGTAGTCCGGCACATTTGGGAATGATCAGGGATTCATGTCCACCCCAACTCACTGCCATCAGTATGTGTTTCAGACTGTTACAGAATTTTTCGATGGTTTCACAGGACTGGGTTTTGATGGTAAACGTCAATAACCCACATCCTCCTTTCATCTGACGTTGCGCCAGCTCATATTGAGGAAAAGAAGGATGTAATGGAAAAATCACCTCTTCAACACGCGGATGTGATAATAGGAAGTCGATTACTGTTTGGGTGGTTCGAGTGATACGCTCCAATCTTGCAGGTAATGTTCTGAGTCCTCTGATCAATAACCAAGCATTAAAAGGTTGAATACCGGATCCTATATTGTTGTATTCACTATTAAAGATACGTTCTATTTGCTTTCTGCTGCCACTCAACACACCGGCCACCACATCACTATGTCCACTAATATACTTCGTAGCAGATTGTAATACCAGATCAATCCCCATTTCATAGGGCTTTTGATAAAGAGGCGTACAATAACTGTTATCACAAATGGTAACAATATTCTTGGAGCGAGCCAATTTTGCTACTGCATCCAGATCTTGAAGATCAAACATCCAACTATTTGGTGATTCAAGATAGATGATGGATGTATTCGTTTGAATGGCTGCTTCAAAATTACTGATAGAACGACCATCGATATAAGTAACCGTTACCTCAAATCGTGGTAAGATCTCATCAAACATTTTTCTTGCCCAAGTATATGGATCTTTCACACTAACAATATGATCACCTGTTTTCACATTTGCCAATACCGAAGCAAAAATAGCAGCAGCACCACTGTTAAAGACCAAGCAGTCTTCTGCACCATCCAATGCAGCCAACTTCTTTCTTAATATTTCTACTGTTGGATTTAACCCCCTGCTATATAACCATCCGCCATATTCATTTTCAAAAGCCTTACGCAGATCGTCAACCGTTTTAAATGCAAAGTTGCTGGTTTGTACGATCGGTGGCGATACGGCTCGGAAATACGCATCACGATCTTCTCCCAGCTCATTTAAAATATATGATATGTCCATGTTGCTATACTTGTTGTTCAGGATTCACCTTCCTGAATTTTGATGTAAGAAAATAGATCAGCATAAACCCACTCAACACAGCTAACCCTACCAACGCGGTATCCGGTGTTTGTAAAGCGATACTGATACCTACAAACAAATAAGCACTCATAAAAATCAGTGGCAGGATAGGGTACAACTTCATCTTGAAAATTCCTGTACCATCCAGATGCTTGGTACGTTTACGCAGAATAAAAATGGTGGCACTGGATGCTACCATTCCAAAGCAATCCAAGAAGATGGTGAAGTTGAGTATCTTATCAAATGTTTGTGCAAAGAATAAAATCACAATGCACATCGCTGCAAATACAGTTAACGATATCGTAAACACTTGATTTTTCGGATTCTGTTTTGAAAAGAACCCCGGTAAAGTTCTTTCTTGGCTCATCGCATACATCACCCTTGGATTACTCATCAACAAGGCATTCACATAAGCCAATACACCAAAGAATAAAAAGAAGGAAAAGATATCCGCACCTCTGGTTCCAAATGTTTTTTCCATCACTACATAAGCGATCTCTCTCTCACCTTTCATCTGATCAAACCCTACTATGGTATAATAACTCAGGTTCACTAAGAGATATAAACCGATAATGATCGCAATCCCAATAAAAATACCTCTTGGAATATTTTTAGCAGGTTGATTCACTTCATTTCCAAAATTGATGGTCTGCTGATAACCACCATACGTAAATGATACAGCAATTAAACTAATACCCAAACTCTGTATCCAACTCATAGATGATGTTCCGGCATCCGGCAACACGGTAGTTGTTGCAACAGCAGTTGCATGATCTTGTGGAAAAAACAGTGCAAGAATCAATACTACAATCATTCCAATTTTGATCAGCATTAAAATATTTTGTGCACGTGAACTCATGCGTAATCCCATAAGATTGATACCATAAAAGAAAACAATCGCCACGCAACTGATCAATGCTTTATGAATATCTGTCCAATCATAACCCGGAAATAATTTTGTGATATAACCACTCCCGATCAATGCTACCGCACTCAAACTTGCCGCGTTGCTAATAAGAATGATACAATTGATAGCAAATGCAATACTTGGATGATACGCATACGAGAATACTTTATAATAACCACCCGTTACCGGATATCGACTTCCGATCTCTGCATAAGTCAATGCTCCGCAGAGCGCTACAAATCCGCCCAGTATCCATGCAGTAAAATAAACAGATGGTTCAATAGCATCTTTAGCACTGGTAGCCGCGGTTCTGAAGATCCCCATACCGATCACCAGACCTACCACGATCATAGTGAAACTGAACAGATTGAGTTTTTGGTTTCCCTGCATAATAAATTGATATGGTGATAAATGTAAGGAAAAGATGGGTTATAGTACATGGTCCATAGTCCATCGCTTATGGTCCATAGTAAAGAAAATAGGTTTGTCTTTTTTGATTCTTTACTATCAACTATGGACCATGGACCATGGACTACCCCCCACTTATCCCCTTCACGTGTAAAACTTAATTTTCCGAAAATATAGCAGCTACTACTTTTGCTACCGTATTTGGTTCTCGCTATATGCGAGATTAAAAGGGAAGTCCGGTGCAATTCCGGCGCTATCCCCGTAGCTGTAAGTTCTTGAATAGTGAGGAGTGAATAGTCAGTAGTGAATAGTGAGTGATCCATTTATCACCAACTATCTATCACTCACTATTCACTACTGACTACTCACTTAAAAAAGCTGTTGTTTCTACTAACCACTGTTCCACTTATCGGGATGGGAAGGTTCAGCAACAGAGAACAAGCCAGAAGACCTGCCAAACACAAATGATCATTCACGGCTTTCGGGTGAAAAGCATGGAATGTAAATGCTGTCTGCAGCAGCTATTTATGTTTCTCCGTTTTTTAAAATTTCCTGAAAGCTCATTGTTCAACCTTATAACAAACAACAATGAGCAAAAAAATTACGCTCCTAGCATGCCTGCTGTCTGGCACTCAGGTATTTGCACAAAAAGACACTGTTACACTTGATGAAGTAGTAGTAACTGCCAACAAAATTGAACAGAAACAAAGTACTACCGGTAAAGTGATCTCTGTGATCACCAAAGCTCAGATTGAGAAAAGCGGTGGTAAGACTATTTCCCAATTACTCAATGAACAAGCCGGTATCACCATCAATGGTGCTTTCAACAACACCGGTAGCGTTCAAACAGTTTATATGCGCGGTGCATCTCCGGGTAGAACTTTGATCATGATGGATGGTATTCCTTTGAATGATCCTTCTACCATCACAACAGACTTTGATCTCAATTTATTTTCCATCAACGATGTCGAAAGAATTGAAGTATGTAGAGGTGCACAATCTACCTTGTATGGCAGTGACGCCATTGCAGGTGTTGTGAATATTATCACTGTAAAAAAAGATGCCCAAAAAGCATTCAACGTAAAAGCAACTTTGAGTCAAGGAAATCTTGGAACTTCTCGTAACAATATTCAAGTGTATGGTAAGAAAAATAAGTTTACCTACACAGCTCGTTATGCACGTTTGTTTACGAATGGATTTTCTTCGGCTTATGATAGCACCGGTATTCGCAATTATGATAATGATCGTTATGATGGCGCTGTTGCAAATGCACAACTGATGTATCAAGCTACAGATAACCTACTGTTCAAAACTTTTGTAATGCACAGCCAATACAAAACGGGCATTGATGCGGGCGTATTCAATGATGACAGGGACTATAATATCAATAATACATCACTGATCAGTGGTACCGGGTTTCATTATAAAAAAGGAGGTTTTGCATTGACCGGCAACTATCAATACAGCGAATTAGGTCGTAACTACAGAAATGATAGCGCTCATAAAACCAACACTATCTTTGAAGACAATAGCTACAATGCCATTTCGCAATTTGCTGAATTGTATAGTTCTGTAAAACTGGGTACAGGGTTTACTTTGCTAACCGGTATTGATTATCGTTATGGTTCTTATAACCAAGACTTCTTCTCAATCAGTTCATTTGGTCCATTCAGAAGCAAGTTTCGTGACACTTCAATGTCACAAACCGCATTGTATGGTTCTTTGATCTACAGTAGTGCTGATAAAAAACTGAATATTGAGCTTGGCGGTCGATACAATGATCATTCACGTTATGGCAATAATGCTACTTACACTTTTAATCCATCTTATAGTATCAATGATGCTGTTCGTGTATTCGGCAGCATTTCAAGTGGATTCAAAACACCTTCTTTATATCAGCTTAGTCTGAATGCAAAATTGAACGCTGAGAAATCAGTGAACTATGAAGCGGGTATCAGCTATCAACAAAAATCGTTTGGAAGCCGTTTGGTGTATTTCAATAGAAAAATCAATAATGGTATTGACTACAACTATATCACGTTTAACTATTTCAACTATGTGAAACAGATCGTGAATGGTTTAGAATGGGAAATGAATGCAAGGCTGGGTAAAAAAGCCGGTATCACAGCTAACTATACTTTGTTATTGAGTGAAGAAATCACTCAAAATCGCTTGACTACCAAAGACACAGTCACCTATGATTATCTGTTACGCAGACCTAAGCATCATTTCAATATCAGTGCTAATGTAGATCTGTGTAAAGGATTGAATGTAGCTGTTACGGGCAAATATGTAAGTCAGCGTTTTGATATCGGCGGTTTCCGCAGAGCAGATGTTTCATTGCCTTCATACTTTATTCTCGGCGCATCTGCTGATTATGTGCTGAGCAATAGTGTACGCTTCTTTGCTGATGCACAAAATATCACCGGTAAAAAATTCTTTGACGCACGAGGATTCAATGCCATTCCGTTTTTGTTCAATGCGGGGGTGACGTTTAATTGGTGATAAATCAAAAGTGAAAAGTCAAAAGTGAAAGGTTGGATATGGGCTAATAGTTTATAGTTCATGGCAAATAGCAGTACAAATCAGCTACCGTATATTTTACCCTTTCACTTTTGACTTTTCACTTTTGACTTTTTAATTTTCTTCCATGACACATAAACACGAAATCAAGCATTGCCCTCGTTGCACCAAAACTTTTGAGTGTAAGGTGGGTAATATTCCTGCTTGTCAATGTAGTGGTCCAAAACTGAGTTACGAAGAACGCGTTTACATTGAAAGCAAATACACAGATTGTCTTTG
>JBDKEH010000082.1:0-9655 GCA_039795345.1 Bacteroidota bacterium | reverse complement strand
CTTGGCCGCAGCGTCCGGCAGGATTGGTTGAAACCGGATTCACCGAACTGGCAAAAAGATGGAAACCTATTTTGGATGTGTTCGATGAAAACGGCGTAGACCTCTGTTATGAGATCCATCCGGGGGAAGACCTGCATGATGGTATCAGTTATGAAATGTTTCTCGAAAAAGTAAATAACCATCCCCGTGCTTGTTTACTCTATGATCCATCGCATTTTGTGTTGCAATGTTTAGACTATCTCAGTTATATCAATCATTATCATGAACGTATTCGTATGTTCCATGTAAAAGATGCAGAGTTCAATCCAAATGGAAAGCAAGGTGTGTATGGCGGATATCAAAACTGGATCGATCGTGCCGGAAGGTTCCGTTCATTGGGTGACGGACAGGTAGATTTCAGTTCCATCTTTAGTAAATTGGCTGCTTATGATTATAAAGGATGGGCCGTGATGGAATGGGAATGTGCCATCAAACATCCAGAAATCGGAGCTGCAGAAGGTGCACCCTTTATTAAAAAACACATCATCAAAGTCACGGACAAAGCCTTCGATGATTTTGCAGGCACCGGATCAAATGAAGATTTTAACCGAAGAATTCTGGGAATCAATGAATAACTTAGCACAGAATGTGAATGGTGAATGGTCAATTGTGAATGAACAGCACGACCTATTCACCATTCACCATTCACCATTCACTAATACCAAAACAAATAAACCGTGAAAAAGTATTTAGTATCACTTTCCATGTTAGCCATTCTGGCTGCATGTGGAGGCAATGAAGAGAAGAAAGAAACAGCTACTGCGGCAACAACAACTACTGCAGCTGCAGATGATTTAAGTAGCAATCCTGATTATGTAAAGGGATTAGAGCTGATCGGTAAATCAGATTGTTTGACTTGTCATAAAGTAGGCGATAAACTCATCGGACCTTCTTACAAAGAAGTAGCAGAGAAATATGAGAACACTGAAGAAAATGTAACGATGCTTGCAGGAAAGATCATCAAAGGTGGACAAGGCGTTTGGGGTTCTGTTCCAATGACAGCACATCCTACCATCAGTGAAGAAGATGCAAAAGCGATGGTGAAATATATTATGCTCTTAAAGAAATAAGGATGATACAAACCTTTATCAGCACTGCATTAATAAGCACCATACTATTTTGTGGCTCACCTTCCAATCATGATACCAACATGACCAGTGCTCAACAAAAGGGAGAATGGATTTCCTTATTTGATGGGAAAACAACCAAGGGTTGGAAGACCTATGGTAAAGAATCTATTGGACAAGCATGGAAGGTTGTTGATGGGACATTGCATTTAGATGCATCTGATAAAACAGATTGGCAATCAAAAGGCGGTGGTGATATCATTCATGAAATGGAATTGGAAAATTTTCATTTGAAACTGGATTGGAAGGTCGCCAAGAACGGTAACAGCGGTATCATTTTCTGGGTACAGAATGATCCATCGAAATACAAATATGTTTGGTATACCGGACCTGAAATGCAAGTGTTGGATAATGACGGCCATCCGGATGGAAAGATCCAAAAACATCGTGCAGGAAATTTATATGATCTGATCGCAAGTACAGAAGGTGTTACCAAACCTGTAGGTGAATGGAATACCGCTGAGATCATTTGTAACAAAGGCAAGCTGGAGTTCAAACTGAATGGTACTTCCATCTTATCTACTACCTATGGCGATGAACAGTGGAATAATCTGATCGCCAACAGTAAATTCAGATCTATGCCTGCTTTCGCAAAAACCTTCAAAGGACATATCGCTTTACAAGATCATGGAGATAATGTGTGGTTTAAGAATATTGTGGTGAAGAAGCTTTGAGTTTTGAGCTACAAGCTGCAAGCCTCAAGCTCCAAGGGTTTTAAAAACATCCGCTTTGGTTGAAGCGGATGTTTTTATTTATAATCATTCTGATTTAGTATTTTGACGTTTGCCCTATTTTTTTGACTTTTGACTTTTCACTTTTCACTTCACCCTATGCTCCCCGAATCTCACGAATACTTCATGCAACAAGCGTTGAAAGAAGCTCAATTGGCTTTTGATGCCGATGAAGTACCGGTGGGTGCGGTGGTGGTCATGAATAATAAGATCATTGCTCGCGGACATAACCAAGTAGAATTATTGAATGATTCAACTGCTCATGCAGAAATACTGGCTTTGACTTCAGCCTACAGCAGTTTGGGTAGTAAATACCTTCCCGATGCCACACTCTATGTTACCCTTGAGCCCTGTTTAATGTGCTGCGGCGCCTTGTATTGGGGTAAGATCGGACGTATTGTGTACGGCGCCAGCGATGAAAAAAATGGATTCCATAAACACCTCATCGCCAATCACTCCCCCTTCCACCCTAAAACAGAAGTCATCAGTGGTATTTTGAAAGATGAATGTGCGTGGTTGATGAAGAATTTCTTTCAGCAGAAAAGATGAGGGAAGTACGAGCCATTAGCTATTAGCTTCTAGCTATGGGTTCATCTCAGCTAGAAGCTAATGGCTAATGGCTAATGGCTCGTAGCTAGTGGCTGTTTTTCGATTTAAGAAACAATTCATCTCCATTCCCCATAACAACAGTAAATTTGTTACTCCTATTTCATCATTAAAAAAATCATAGTTATGGCATTTACTTTAGCAGCATTACCGTATGCGCACGAGGCGTTGGAGCCACATATCGATACAACTACCATGCAGATTCATCATGGTAAACACCACCAGGCTTATGTAGACAACCTGAATAAAGCGATCGCAGGAACGGAGCATGAAGGAAAAACATTGGAGCAACTGGTTGCAGCAGCAGGATCTATTAGTCCGGCAGTACGTAACAACGGCGGCGGACATTGGAACCACACTTTTTTCTGGGAAAGCTTAGCCCCTAATGCAGGCGGAGCTCCAAGCGGTGCACTGGCTGATGCCATCAATGCTGCTTTTGGTTCATTTGATGCTTTCAAAGAAAAATTTGCAAACGCCGGTATGACACGTTTCGGTAGTGGATGGGCTTGGCTGATCGTGAAAGATGGTAAATTAGAAGTAAGCTCTACTCCTAATCAAGATAATCCATTGATGGATGTTGCAGACGTAAAAGGAACTCCCATTTTAGGTGCTGATGTTTGGGAGCACGCTTATTACCTCAAATACCAAAATCGTCGTGCTGATTACCTCGCCGCTTTCTGGAATGTAGTCAACTGGAACAAAGTAGCTGAGCGTTTTGCAGCCGCTAAATAGAGTTAAGCTTCGAGCCACGAGCTACGAGCTACTATGAATTAGAATTGCTCGTAGCTCGAAGCTCATGGCTGATGTCTAAATTCAAATACAAAATTACCATGACCAAATCACTCCTCTCCATCCTCACCGCCATCCTATTCTTCACTGCTTGCTCTTCTGATCAAAAGAGAGTGGTGGTATTTAGTAAAGGAACTGCTGAGATCAATACCGAAACCAAGACCATCAAAGCCACTGATGGCGCAGGTCATGAAGATAAAGCTGTTGATTTTGTAGGAAAGAATATAGAACTCACACTGAACACTCCTGCCGGAGAAGCAAAAGTGACTTTGAACGAGAATGGTTATTACGTAGTGAATGTGAAGAATGATACCATCATTGGCAGCCAAGTAAACTATACCGATCCTCAATTGGCCAATCAAGTGATCACACAAGAAGCACTCAAATTCAAGATCGATTCTTTAGAAAATCTGGTAGCCAATAAAAATGTAGGAAAAGCAACCCGTAATTTTTATATCCTTCCAAACTCTGCTGTACATATCACCGAAAACTTCGATGCTATCATCATAGGTCCATTCCATAAAATGCGCTCTGCCGAAGGTAAAGATGGTAAAGCTCCTGAAGTATATCGCTTTTACAGCATCAAAGAGATCCGCGAAACCATCGCCAAATTACAAGGCATGACTGGAGGGGAGAAACAGTAGAATAAGAAACAGAGAAATAAGAAATAAGAAAGTATATGTTTTCTCACTTTCTGATTTCTTATTTCTCTGTTTCTTATTTCCTATTTTCTATTCCGGTACCGGATCATACCCATGCCCGCCTCCGGGTCTGCATTGACTGATTCTTTTGATAGATAGCCATCCGCCTTTGATCAATCCATGCTTTTTTAATGCCTCTACTGCATATTGCGAACAAGTAGGCGTGAACCTACACTTAGGACCCATATTAGGCGATATCACATACTGATAGAACCTGATCAACAGAATGAAGGGGTAACTGAGTAGTTGAAGGAGGAACTTCATGAGGTGAATGGTCAATTGTGAATTGTGAATAGTGAGTGTATTATTTATTTCGTTGTTTTTTTGATCAGTTTTTCTATTCCTTCTTTCACTTTTTCTCTGATCAATCGATGGTCTGGCAATTCTTTGTCGAGGTAGAGAAAGAATACAGCAAAACTCTTTGATTGTGATGCAACTGCTTGTAGTAAAGGTTGCTTCTCCAAACGATATGCTTCTCTCAATAATCTTTTGATACGGTTTCTGTCTACCGCTTTTTTGAAATGTCTTGAACTAACGCCAACACCGGCACTCACCGGAAATGAAGCATCGTTGGTTTCCTTTTCAATAAAAAACACTTTGATCGGAAACACAGAAAAACTCTTTCCGGTACTAAACACAGCTTTTAATTCCGTTCTGCTCTTGAGCTTTTCTTTCTTATGATAACCGTTTGCTTTCATTTGTTGGGTACTAAACTAAAAAAGTCCCGCCGTAAAGCGGGACTTTATATTTTCATCCTTTATTCCAATGGATTGGAACAAGATTATTTTAATCCTTTTTCGCTTGAAACCGTCAGCTTCTTGCGTCCTTTCGCTCTGCGACTAGCCAATACTTTACGACCGTTAGCAGTTTGCATACGCTTGCGGAATCCGTGAACAGATTTACGGCGGCGCTTATGCGGTTGAAATGTACGTTTCATAATTACGTTTTTTTAACTAACCCTATAATTTTGTTTCATTTCATTACG
Source organism: Bacteroidota bacterium (assembly GCA_039795345.1). Taxonomy (GTDB): domain Bacteria; phylum Bacteroidota; class Bacteroidia; order Chitinophagales; family Chitinophagaceae; genus Sediminibacterium. The sequence goes on along the minus strand of JBDKEH010000082.1, from coordinate 4,677 downwards.
GCAGTCACCATACTGCTGTCTGTGAAAGGACGGCAAAAGTAAGGAAAACCCATCAGAAATTGACAAAAATTCGCTTTATAAATTTTAAAGCATTGATTTTCAGTATCAAAAAAGCTCAGTTATAAAAGTTCCAGATGGCGGGATCGTAGGTTTTCGCCAAAAAAGATACTGGCATGGTTATCAAAATCAATCACGGAATCGGTAGTATAGAAAGTTCGTGTACCCTGCTTTGAACATCGTTGCTCCATTTCGGGATGGCGGTTCAGGTATTCCTTCAAACTGGCTGCAACAATATTGCCTTGTGAAAGAATGGTTGTTCCGGCAGGAGCAAAAGCTTTGATCTTATCGATCAGTAAAGGATAATGGGTACAAGCCAATAACAAAGTATCAATTGCTGATGATTGTTTGAACAGACGATCTAGGTGTTGTTGTACAAAATAATCGGCTCCGGGTTTATCGTATTCATTGTTTTCTATCAATGGAACCCACATCGGACAGGCTTCTTGGTACACTTTTAAAGCAGGGAAGAACTTCGCAATCTCAATCGGATAACTTTCACTCAAGATGGTTCCCGTAGTTCCTAAAATACCTACAGCACCTGATCGACTATATTGACCAATCACTTCAGTAGTGGGTCTGATCACACCCAATACTCTTTTGTTTGGACCGATTCCGGCCAGATCTTTTTGTTGTATTGTGCGCAATGCTTTTGCTGATGCTGTATTACACGCCAAGATCACTAGTTCGCAACCCTGATCAAAAAACCATTTTACTGATTGTAAAGTGTATTGATACACGGTATCAAAAGAACGCGGACCATAAGGTGCACGGGCATTGTCTCCCATATAGAGATAATCATATTGAGGTAAAGTGTTCACCAATTCTTTGAGAATGGTGAGTCCACCATAACCGCTATCAAAAACACCAATGGGTTGTTGTGCAGAAGACATGTTACGAAGTTAATACCAATCAGCTCATCATTAGAACAAGATATAGACATAAAAAATCCCGTTCACTGTTAGCAGGAACGGGATCAAGTATGATTCAATGATTGAATTAATTTTTCTTAGGTGCAGGAGTAGTGGTTGGTTTTGCTCCTGTAGCCGCAGGTACTGTTCCACCGGCTGCTTTCCATGCATCCATAATTTCTTTACTCAATGGTAAATTGAGTTTCATGGCAACTCGAATGGTCAAGTTGTCCAATATACTCGGTTGCACATAAGGCGACAATGATTCTGACTTCAATACCCAAGTGTATTTCTGTTCTGCAACGATCTGTTGTAATGCAGTGAACATTTGTTGTCTGTAAGGAGACAGCAAACGTTCCATTTTATCTTGTTGCATTTCCTGAGAATACTGTTGCCAGTTCGCTATTTTATAATACAATCTGTTCAGATCACTCAGTGCCATTTCTCTTGCTTTTGCAGGCATGGTCGCTGAATCTTTTTTAAACAGGCTGTCTCTGCGCTGATAGTCTTGAACAGAGTATGCATATTCCACATTCAAAGAATCTCTGAGATAAGAGTTCATCACAGAGTCCATGGTTTGTTCCAAACCGGGGAACAGGCTCAATAAGCTTTGTTCATCGAAGTGACCGATCTTAACCTGAGACTGGGCGTTGTTGGAGAACAGTAAGCTAGCCACCGTCACACACACAAGTAATAATTGCTTCATTGTAGAGAGGATTTTGGGATATTTGTTTTGTTTTAGGAGTTTTATTTGATCCCCAGTTCTTTTAGGATATCATCACTTTTATCCAGCTTGGGGTCGGCAAATATAACGGTAATTCCTTCACTTTTATCGAGTACGAAGTCGTAAGAACGGGCCAGTGCCATTTTCTGAACGGCTGAATAAACCCTATCCTGTACCGGTTTAATGAGTCTTTGGCGTTCTTTGAACAGATCGCCCTCATAACCAAAGCGCTTTTTCTGTAGGTCGCGGATCTCTTTTTCACGTACAAACAACTCATCTTCACGCTTCTTTCTCAATTCTTCAGTTAACATGAACTGCTCGGCTTCATAATTCTTGTACATTTTATCCAACAAAACCTGCTTATCATCAATTTCTTTCTGCCACTGTTCTCCGATCTCCTGAAGCTTTTTGTCGGCATTTTTGTATTCCGGGATTTTCTCGAGAATGTATTTGGTATCAATGATCGCATAACGCTGTTGCGCTTGCGCCATAAAGGTTGTACCAATCAATACAAGAGCAATGAGTAAGGTTTTTTTCATAAACTAATTTTTTGTTCAGGTTTCTATTCCGGTTCGAAGCCTAGCATAAAGGTAAACCTTGCTGCATCTTTCAACGGACCGTTTGGCGTAAACCTATCCAATCCTATGCCATAATCAAACCCAAGTAAACCGAACATGGGTAAGAAGAAGCGCATACCCAATCCAACAGACCTACGAAGCTTGAAAGGGTTATAATCTTTCATGTTATACCAACCATTCGCAGCCTCATAGAATGCAAGCCCATAAATGGTGCTGCTTGGATTGAGGCTTAGCGGATAGCGCAGCTCCATGGTGTATTTGTTAAATATTGTAAAATATTGTCTCGCCGACTGTTGATCGGGGTTCACTTTGGGGTTTGAGTTATCATATACCGGATATCCACGGTGTGCGATGATATCAAAACCTAACAATGCAAACTGGTTACTCAAACCTGCATCACCCACCTGAAAACGTTCAAATGGAGAGATCTGCAGATCAGGATTGAACCTACCCAAGAAACCAAATTTCGCCGAAGCCCTTAATACAAATTGCTTATTTCTCTCTTCACCATGCGGACGACCCAATGGCACAAACCATTCACCATTGAAACGCCATTTGTGGTATTCAACCCAACGATAAGGGTTTGCTTTGGTAGAGATATTGGGGTTGATAATAGAATATGGCGGTGTTACTGCTAAACTCAGCATGAAGTTAGAACCCGAACGTGGGAACAATGGCTGGTCAACAGAAGAACGTTGCAATGCTACACGGAAATTGAAGTTGTGTACATTACCGTTGTTAAAGCCAGGTAGATTGATCGGATCAATCGCATAGTTACTCAGCTTGTATCGTGTAAAGTTCAATCCGATAGATAAAGAGAAAAAGTCATCAGGCCATTTCAATTGTTTTGCCAAGCTTACGGTTGCACCGGTTGTTGAAATAAAACTGGTCTTCGAAATATCCGGATTGAACAATCCTGTATTCGGGTCAAAGGTTTGTCCAAATCTTGTATTGTAAACACTAAATGTCAACGCATTTCTTTTCTTACCACCCAACCAAGGTTCTGTGAAAGAGAAGTTGTAAGAGCGGAATGCCTTACCATTACTCTGCACACGTAAACTCAGTTTTTGTCCATCACCCATAGGCAATGGATCCCAAGCTGATTTCTTCCAGATATTACGGATCGAAAAGTTATTGAATGATACACCTAGTGTTCCTGTTAATCCAATCACACCACCCCATCCTGCACTCAGCTCTAACTGATCACTTGATTTTTCTTCCACACTATAATTGATATCAACGGTACCATCTTCCGGATTTGGAATAGGATTGATACCGATCTTCTCTTGGTTGAAATAGTTCAGCTGTGCGATCTCACGTTGAGAACGGATCAGATCCGATCTGCTGAACTTCTCTCCCGGTATGGTTCTCAGTTCACGACGAATTACGTGCTCTTTGGTTCTGTCGTTACCACTGATACGAATATTTTTAATGGTCGCCTGTGGACCTTCAATGATCCTGATCTCAAAATCAATGGTATCATTATAAACCGCAGTCTCAATGGGTTCAGTACGGAAGAATAAATAACCATCATCCTGATACAATCCACTGATATCGCCTCCATCAGGTGACGCAGACTTACCCAGTTTTTTATTCAGTACATCAAGATTATAGATGTCTCCTTTACGGATACCGATGATCGCAGAAAGAATAGAGTCAGAATATTTGGTGTTCCCTCTCCATGTAATATTTCCGAAATAATATTTACGACCCTCATTCATTTTAATGTCAATATTGAGATGACCGGCTTTGTTATAATAAACCGTGTCTTTCTCAATCACTGCATCTCTGTGTCCAAGAGAGTTATAATAATCCAACAAACTTTCTTTGTCTTCCTGGAATTTGATCACATTGAATTTGGCAGAAGACAATTTGAAACGTGCATAAGGGTCCAATACTTTTTTGGTCTTACTCAATGTCAGGAATCCTTTCTCACGGAAATATTGTTCAAAATCATAACGCTTCACGGTAACGATCTGTCCACTATCAAAGGAAGGATTGAGTGTAAGTCTTGATTTTTCCTTAGTGCCTTTGAGTTGTTTTTTCAACTTACCTGCATCCACCGTATTACCACCGAAGTTGATATTGTTGATCTTTACCTTGGGTCCTTTAGCAACCACAAAATCCAGTATCAAAGTATTTTCAAAGGTAGAATCAGGTCTTTCATCAATACGTACTTTGGCATTCTGGTATCCTTTATCTGCGAAGTATTTTTTGATGGCTTCAATCGCAGAGATTTTCATATTCTCTGTGATCACACGGTTACGAACCAGTCCTGCTTTACCGGTCAGGTCTTCTGATTCTCCTTTACGCACGCCTTTGAAAAAGAAGTTGGACAAACGCGGACGTTCAGTAACGGCTATTTCTACCTCGATCTCTTTATCAACCAGCTTCGTGATATAAATCT
>JBDKEH010000076.1:0-23438 GCA_039795345.1 Bacteroidota bacterium | reverse complement strand
CGGAAAGCATGAGTGCTGCGGATCTGATCAATAAATTCACCAAAGAAAGAAAAAGCATTGCCTGGGTCGTTGATGAATTCGGGGGCACTGCCGGTATTGTTACCATGGAAGATGTTTTGGAAGAGATCTTTGGAGAAATTCATGATGAATATGACGTAGAGGAATTCGTAGAAAAACAATTGGCCGATGATGAATTCATTTTAAGTGGACGATTAGAATTAGATTATCTGAAAGAAAAGTATGAATTAGAGTTCCCTGAAAATGAATCGGAGACCTTAAGCGGATACATCATCAATAAACATGAATCCATTCCCAAACAGAAAGAAACCATCATCATTGATGATTATCGTTTTGATATCTTAAATGTGAGCGAAACACGCATCGATACTGTTAAGCTGAAAATACTACGCTAAGATGCTAAGAGCATACCTTGCTATTAGCCTTGATCATCGCCCGCATCTTGCGTCTATTATCGAAACATTGCGATCGGAATTAAAGAAGTACAGCATCAATCTCTTCATTTTTGTAGATCACTACCATTTTAGTGCGCGTGAAGAAAAGGTGATGATGCAAACTGCTTTTTCTGAGATTGACAGATCCGATATACTCATCGCAGAAGTGTCTACAAAAGCCATAGGCGTTGGGTTGGAAGTAGGCTATGCTATTGCCAAAAACAAACCGGTTTGGTACCTACGAAACAGTTCGGCACCCCATTCGTCCACCGTATCAGGTGCAGCCCAAGAACATATCATATACCAAGATGAACAAGATCTTACAGATCAATTGAGCCATCTAATAGCGAAAACACGATAAAATCGGCGTTTTTCGTGTTACTGTTACCCGTAACTTTGGCAACTCAAAAGCAGCGAGGCTACATGGCTTTATTCAAAAGAAACAGAGGACCGGAAAAGGCAGAGATGAGCTTTATTGATCATCTCGAAGAACTCAGACAGCATATCGTTCGCTCGATCATTGCCATTCTTGTGATGGCCGTGGTGATCTTTATTTACCGCGATTGGGTTTTTGATAATATCATCACAGGCCCCATCAATCCCAACTTCATCAGCTATAAAGCTCTTTGTGATTTTAGTCATTGGGCGCATATGGGCGATGCACTTTGTATGCCTCCTGTGAAGGTAGACATGCAATCGACCACTTTTGCCGGACAGTTCCTGAGCAGTATTTCGATGGCATTGATTGGTGGTATCATTATAGCTTTCCCTTATATCTTCTGGGAATTCTGGAAGTTTATTAAGCCTGCTTTAAAAGAGAAAGAACTAAAAAACACCCGCTTCATTATTTTCTGGGTATCCTTTTTCTTCTTTTGTGGTGCCGCTTTTGGATACTTTTTATTAGGTCCATTTACCTTCAACTTTCTGGGAAGTTTCCAATTGGGTACACAAGGACTTCTTGTAACCAGACCTACATTAACAGACTATCTGGATAATCTGACCAACCTGATCCTGGGTTGTGGTATTGCATTTGAATTACCGGTATTGGCCTTTTTATTAACCAAGATCGGACTTGTCACACCTTCTTATCTAAGACGCATGCGTAAATATGCTGCCGTGATCATATTGGTTGTAGCAGCAATCATTACTCCTAGTCCTGACTGGATGAGCCAGTTGATCGTATTCCTTCCATTATTTTTCTTATATGAAGTGAGTATCATCATTTCTGCGCGCGTATCGAAGGAACAGGAAAGAAGAGAAGAAGAAGAGTGGAGCTAAGTAAAAGCAACCAAAGCTTGGTTGTTCCGCTTATACATTTTTTAGTGTTTCGTTTGATCAATACTTTAATTTCACTGCTTAATTTTTAGCCATGAACTACGTGTTTGATGCTTCAAAACCGATTGCTATTGGTTCTGATCATGCCGGTTTTGAATACAAAGAAGCCATCAAAAAATGGCTGACTGAAAAAGGGTATACTGTTAAAGATTTTGGCGCTCCGTCTCTTGATTCAGTTGATTATCCTGATTTTGCTCACCCAACCGCTTCTAGTGTTGAGAATGGTGAAGCTGCTTTTGGTATTCTACTTTGTGGCAGTGCCAATGGTGTAGCCATTACTGCTAATAAACATCAAGGTGTACGCGCCGGATTGAGCTGGCAAAATGATGTAGCCTCATTGATTCGTTTACACAATGATGCTAACCTTATCTGTATTCCTGCCAGATTTGTTGCTTTGCCACTGGCACAACAAATGATCGACATATTCATGACCACAGCTTTTGAAGGTGGGCGTCATGCTACAAGAGTCAACAAAATTGCCTGTTCATAATTCTTAAACATTGCTCATATGAAGAAACATTTATTAGTGGCATTTTCATTAGCCACACTCATGGTATCAGCACAGGATAAAGCAGCTCGCTATGCTCCTGTGATCAGCACCAAAGGATTAAAAGAAAAATTAACTGTAATTGCCAGCGCTGAAATGGAAGGTCGTGAAACCGGTATGCCCGGAGAGCGTAGAGCAGCAGCCTATATTGAACAACAGTTCAAAAAAATTGGATTACAACCCGGTAACGGTAATAGCTACCAAATGACTTATCCCGTATACAGAGATGAAGTAAGTGATAAAAGCTTGCGTGTCAACGGGAGAAGTTTTGAGTGGGATAAACAATACTTTTTCAACCTCGCTTCTGTAAGTAATGGCACATTGGTGATCAACAATACTGTTTTTGCAGGACATGGCGTTGTTGATTCTGCAAAATCCATCAATGATCTGGCTGGACTCGATATCAAAGGAAAAATGGTAATCGTACTGGATGGTGACGGTGGTACAGGAAGTGCAGCAGGTAGCAGCTTTGCAAAAATGAATGCACTCAGAAGAGCAGGTGCCGCAGGCATATTAATGGTGAGTAGTGCTTTTCCAAAAGCAACCGCCACTGCTACTACCAGCAATATTTATTTCCGTCAGGCAACCGGCGCACCTTTTGTTGTAGTGACCATTTCTCCTGAAATAGCATCTGCCCTATTGGGAAGAACAGCAACACTTTCCTTGAATGATCTGAAAGCTGTGAAGAAAGGAACTTATACTGCTGAACTCCAATTGGTAGTGGCCAAGAAAACGACAACCTTAGAAACCAGTAATGTGATCGGTGTATTGCCGGGAACTGATAAAAAAGATGAGTATGTTTTCTTAACTGCACACCATGACCACTTAGGCATGCGTAATGGTCAAATTTATTATGGCGCTGATGATGATGGTTCAGGTACCGTAAGTGTGATTCAAATGGCAGAAGCGTTTGCAGCTGCAGCTAAGAAAGGTGATCGTCCAAGACGTAGCATTGCCTTTATGACCGTTAGTGGTGAAGAAAAAGGGTTATGGGGTTCTGAATACTATTCTGATCATCCGATTTTCCCATTGGATAAAACAACTGTAAACCTGAACATTGATATGGTGGGTCGTGTGGATACTGAAAGACAAACAGCTGACTCATTAAACTATGTGTATGTGATCGGACATGATAAACTGAGTTCTGATCTGGCTCCTATCAATGAGGGCGCAAATAATAAATTCACTAAACTGACATTAGATTATAAATATGATGATCCAAAAGATGTGAATAGAATTTATTATCGCAGCGATCATTACAATTTTGCACGTAAGGGTGTTCCTGTTCTTTTCTTTTATGATGGTATGCTAAAAGCAGACTACCATAAAATAAGTGACACCGTTGATAAGATCAATTTTGATCTGATGCAGAAGCGCGTACAAATGATCTACTATACCGCTTGGGAAATGGCGAACAGGGATAATATGCTGAAAAGAGATATTCCTTTGACCATGCCCGGCAGATAATCGGTTTTATCAAAAAGATTTATTACTTACCTTACAGAGCCATTACAATCTATTTGTAGTGGCTCTTTCATTTAAAATCAAATTATGAGAATCATTCTTTTATCAGCATTACTTCTTTCTGCCAGCATGGGTATGGCACAGAAAGGAGATCCCTCAACTTATGCGGGTACAATTACTGCAGCCGATTTGAAAAAACACCTCACCATCATTGCCGGTCCGGAAATGGAAGGACGTAATGCCGCTAGTGAAGGTGAAAGAAAAGCAGCTGCCTATTTGGAAAGTCAATACAAAAGACTTGGCTTAAAGCCCGGTAATGGTAATAGCTATTTGCAGAATTTTCCTCTCTTCCAAGATGAGTTGACTGAGAAAAAATTATCTGTGAACGGTCGTGTTTTTGAATGGGATAAAGATTATTCCATCGCCATGCAAATGATCGGCTCCGGAGAATTTGCTTATAACGATGTTGTTTTCGCAGGCTATGGTATTATTGATTCTACAACAAATGACTATGCCAAGCTAAATGTTACCGGTAAAATGGTACTCATATTGGAAGGATCTCCCAATAGCAGCACACCCGCTAACCCTCGTGCAGTAACTCCTTATTCTACTCTTGGAAAAGTGAATACTGCAGTATCAAAAGGTGCAGCAGGCGTATTGATCGTATCTAAAAGCGGATTCCCAAGAAGAACTCCTACCAATACTAAAGGAGGTATGTCTCTGACAAAATCAACTACCCCAAGAGTAAATGTAGCTAGCGTTTCAGAAGAAGTTGCCAGTGCATTATTAGGAAGAACAACTAAAATAGGTGTAGAAGAAATGAAAAACTTGAATAAGGGAACTTATAAATCTGAGTTCAAGTTAACCGCCATTAAAAAAACCAATGAATTACAGAGTGCAAATGTAATCGCTGTTTTACCGGGAACTGATAAGGCTGATGAATACGTATTCATCACCAGTCATTATGACCATGAAGGTATTATCAATGGTGAAATTTATTATGGCGCTGATGATGATGGCTCAGGAACCGTAAGCGTTGTAGAAATCGCTGAAGCTTTTGTAAATGCAAAAAAGAAAGGTGCGGGTCCTCGCAGAAGCATTGTTTTCATGAATGTATCTGGTGAAGAAAAGGGATTGTTAGGCTCTCGTTATTATTCTGAAAACCCGATCTTCCCATTGGCTAAGACAAGTGTAGACCTTAACATTGATATGGTTGGCAGAATCGATCCTACTTACAAAGGTGATTCTATGAATTATGTATATGTAATTGGCGATGATAAGTTGAGCAGCGATCTGACACCGATCACCAATGAAGTAAATCAGAAGTACTTCAAAATGGAATTAGACAGAAGATTCAATGATCCTAATGATACCAATCGTTTTTATTACAGAAGTGATCATTACAATTTTGCCGCTAAAGGTGTTCCTATCATTTTCTATTTCAACGGAACACACCGCGATTATCACAGACCAACAGATACGGTTGACAAGATCAATTTTGATCTGATGGAAAAAAGAGTTCGACTCATTTACCATACAGCCTGGGTCATTGCGCAAAAAGATACCATGCTGAAAAGAGATATTCCACTGAATATGCCTCCACGCTAAAACAAAAAAGCTCCGAATTAAATTCGGAGCTTTTTTTATTCAACAAGGTCTCTATTCTACTACTAACACTTCTTCTTTTTCTTACTTCCTACTATGGACTATTGTCTATAGACTATGGACCATTAGCTATTTACCACCCCAACAAATAAGCAAAGATCAATGGCGCCACAATGGTAGCATCACTCTCTACAATGTATTTAGGTGTATTGATATCCAGTTTACCCCAAGTGATCTTCTCATTGGGTACTGCACCGGAATAAGAACCATAAGAAGTAGTAGAATCACTGATCTGACAGAAATAACTCCAGAAAGGAACATCATGCCATTCCAGATCCTGGTACATCATCGGTACCACGCAAATTGGGAAATCACCTGCAATACCACCACCAATCTGGAAGAATCCAACACCCTTCCCACCACTGTTCTGGCGATACCAATCTGCCAACCATACCATGTATTCAATACCACTTTTTACTGTGCTGGCTTTCAGTTCATTTTTGATCACATAACTCGCAAAGATGTTACCGGTAGTGCTGTCTTCCCAACCCGGAACAACAATCGGTAGATTTTTTTCGGCAGCCGCTACGATCCAGCTGTTTTTAGGGTCGATCTCATAGTATTGCTTCAGATCACCGCTTAATACGGTCTTGTATAAAAATTCGTGTGGGAAATAGCGCTCCCCTTTTGCCTCAGCATCTTGCCACTGTTTCAGCAAATGCTTTTGTAATCTTCGGAAAGCTTCTTCTTCAGGAATACAAGTATCAGTAACACGATTGTAGTGGTTCTCTAACAGATCCCACTCATCTTGCGGGGTCAGATCACGATAATTAGGCACTCGCTTATAATGGCTATGCGCTACAAGATTCATTACATCTTCTTCCAGATTCGCACCTGTACAGCTGATGATCGCTACTTTATCCTGACGGATCATCTCTGCTAGACTGATTCCCAGCTCAGCAGTACTCATGGCGCCTGCTAAACTTACCAGCATTTTTCCGCCTTCCAGCAAATGGGTTTCATATCCTTTGGCAGCATCCACCAATGCAGCAGCATTGAAATGTCTGTAATGATGCATAATAAACTGAGAAACAGGCCCTTTCGTCATATTCGATGATTTTGAGGGGCAAAAGTAATTTTTTTAAACGGTTCGGGAAAGCTCATTTCAAAACTTAACCCAATAAAAAGCCCCCCAGCCTAATGACCGGGAGGACTTCCGATTAACCAAACCAACTTATTTACGCTTATCAAAAATGCTTACTTCGCCATATAATGAAACTTCTAAGATCTTGCGGTCTGTGTCATTTTCTACTGAAACAAAATATTTTCTTTCACCGTTAAATTCAAATTCAATCGTTTCTGTGACTTTGTATTTACTGTAGTTTTTTCTGATCTTTTGAATCGCATTCAATGGTAATCGCTTTAGATCTGTTTTACGAGAAGTACCAATTACATCTCCTGAAGCATTGAAAAAAGCTTCTACCTGTTCTCCTTCAATGATAAATCTCGCCTTTATATACTCTTCTGTAACTGTCCAGTTAACATCACTAGCATCAGCAAATTGAGATTCAAAAGCAGCCAGTACACGATAGCTAACTTTTGTTACATCAGAAGCAAATACTTGACTGCCGATCATGGCAGCAATCAAAGTAGTTAAAAAAATCTTTTTCATGTTTTCTGTTTTTAAGTTTAAGTATGATGATGTATTTCGTTCTATTGACTTATTAAAACTACTACTTACAACACCCGACACATTTTCTTTATGACCAATGCGATCAGAAGATTACCTGTATGTTATGAACGGTGTTAATGGCTATGTTAATAAGGGTTAAATACTTGTTGAAATCCTTTACTGTGTTGACTTCCCGACTATTTCACAACAAAAACATAAAAGCCGTTATGATGTGGTTAATTTTTAGAAGTGGCGAAGTAATACAGAGATGCCTAAGCTGTTGTATCTTTAAACAAAGCCTTACCATGAGACGAATTCTTACATCCCCACTTTTGGCAGTGGTAATAATCGCACTACCATTTATTTATTTGGGCATACAGTATGCCGGCTTACCCGAGACCGTTCCTGTACATTTTAACGCTGAAGGTATTGCCGATAAGTTTGGCGCAAAATCTTCTTTATGGTTACATACTTCTATTATATCAACCGTTGCTTTGGGTACTTATTTACTCATTAGCAATCTGCATAAAATTGATCCTAAGAAAACAGCGAAGACCTCTGCCGCTACATTATATGGTTTAGCCATCGTTATCCTATTATTTCTTACCGTCATCAACATAACGATTACCTATAGTGCTGTTAACTACCCTTCTAAGTTCGGTATTACTACTATTGTGCTTCCGGCTGTTGGGCTTTTATTAGCATTTCTTGGTTATCAGATGCGCACTATTGAACCGAATTATTTTATAGGGTTACGACTACCTTGGACTTTGGAAGATGATGCTAACTGGAAAGCTACGCATCAGTTAGCAGCTAAACTATGGATTCCCGGAGGATTAGCGATTGCCGTTGCAGGATTTAGCCTGCCATTTTTTAGTGCATTTATAACAACAATGATTATAACGGCAATCATTGTCATCATTCCAACTGTATTTTCTTATCGCTTTTTTAGAAAAAAACAAGGATGAACTATCTCGCACATGCATTTTTATCTTTTAATGATTCCGGGTTACTCATCGGTAATATGATCAGTGATTTTGTCAAAGGAAAAAAACAATTTGACTATAGCGCAGACATACAGAAGGGAATAAGATTACATAGAATGATCGACACATTCACAGATGCACATCCTGCCACACAAGAAGCAAAAAAATTACTAAAACCTGCTGTTGGTGCGTATGCTGGCGCTTTTATAGATGTTGTTTATGATCATTTTTTGGCAATCGACAGTTCTATTCAATCTGATGAAGAGTGGAAACATTTCGCGCAACAGACTTACATAACTTTACATGAACATGAAACAGTATTACCGGAAAAATTTGCCAGAATGCTTCCTTACATGAGTAGCCAGAACTGGTTATATAACTACCGTTACAAATGGGGTATTGAGAAAAGTTTTGAGGGCGTAGTAAGAAGAGCCGCTTATCTGCAAGACAGCAGCACAGCTTATCAGTTATTTGAAGATCATTATTCGCTATTTGAAGAAGCATATCGCGCGTTTTTCCCTGATGTTAAAAAAATGGCTATCGGCTTTTCTAACGCATTGTGAAACGCTTATGCGGCTATCTTTGCCAAAAAATTAATACTACATGAAGTTTCTATTGCTGAGCGTTTCCTTACTATTCAATCTTTGTGTTTTTGCACAACAAAAACCGACAGATCTGGACAAGTCGCCCATGGATATGAGCTACTGGCCTGCTAACTATCCTATTCTTAAAATCAGCGGCAAAGCAAAAGACGCTCCGATTGCCCGTGTCATTTATGGCAGACCCTTAAAAAGTGGCCGTGATATTTTTGGAGGCATCATTAAATACAATGAAATATGGAGACTCGGCGCTAATGAAGCTTCAGAAATAGAGTTCTTTAAAAATGTACGTATTGATGGTAAATTAGTTCCCAAAGGTAGATATACCTTGTATTGTGTACCTACCGAAGGTAAATGGACCATGATATTGAATAAGGATAATTTCTGTTGGGGGAATTTCAACTATGATGTAAAAAAAGATTTATTGCGCACAGATATTGAGGTTGCCAGAAATAATGAAACGACAGAAGCTTTTACCATTTTTTTCGAAGAAACAAAAGGCAACAGTGCTCAAATGATCATCTTATGGGATGATCTGAAAGCAGCATTACCTATCACTTTTATTGAAGACACACCTACTCCTGTAAAATCTGTTAAAAAGAACTAAATCATTCACTGTATGAAACTTGCCACGAAATATATACACGCCGGTACAGAGCCCGATCCTTCTACCGGTGCAATCATGACACCTATTTATCAAACTTCTACCTATGTTCAGGAAGCTCCCGGCGTTAATAAAGGTTTTGAATATGCCAGAAGTCAGAACCCTACCAGAAAAGCACTGGAAGAGGCTTATGCGCAGATTGAGAATGGGAAATTTGGATTGGCATTTAGTAGTGGCGTAGCTGCTACTGATGCTGTGATCAAATTACTTACTCCGGGCGATGAAGTGATCGCGGCCAATGATATGTATGGTGGCACCTATCGTTTATTCACCAAAGTGTTTGAAAAATTTGGCATACAATTCAAATATGTGGATACAACCAATGCTGAAAATGTATCCGCAGCCATCTCCGAAAAAACAAAGCTTATCTGGATTGAAACGCCCACTAATCCATTAATGAATATTACAGACATCGCTGCTGTTGCAGCCATTGCAAAAAAAGCAGGCGCATTGCTTTGTGTGGACAATACATTCGCTTCTCCCTATTTGCAAAACCCCTTAGATCTTGGAGCTGATATTGTCATGCACTCTGCTACCAAATACCTTGGCGGACATAGTGATGTCATTCAGGGATGTTTAGTCATGAATGATGCTGATCTCCGTGAAAAATTATACTTCATCCAAAAAAGCTGTGGTGCTGTACCCGGACCAATGGATTGCTTTTTGGTATTAAGAGGTATCAAGACCTTGCACGTAAGAATGCAACGTCACTGTGAGAACGGTGAAAAGATGGCCAATTTCCTGCGTAATCACCCGAAAGTACAGCAAGTGTATTGGTGTGGTTTTACAGATCATCCGGGTTACGCAGTGGCTAGTAAACAAATGCGTGGCTTTGGTGGCATGATGAGCTTTACATTAAAAGATGATAGTGTTGAAAATGCCAAGCGTGTTTTATCATCTACGCATGTATTTGCATTGGCTGAAAGCTTAGGTGGCGTTGAATCACTCATCAACCACCCTGCATCTATGACACATGCATCAATTCCTAGAGAAGAAAGAATCAAAAACGGATTGAGTGATAGTTTGATCAGATTAAGTGTAGGTATTGAAGATATCGATGATTTAATCGCAGATATTGATCGAGCAATCGGATAATTTTTATTGATAAAACTTCTTTGCAAAGGCATCACATGAATATGTGATGCCTTTCTTTTTTGATACATACAGCTTACTGTTCATCCTTATTTAGGACTTTCTATCCACTAAAAATTGCAGCTCGTACAACATAACAAATGTTCAAGATAAGGTTGCTCAACTTTGTTATTCAAAAACAGATATATGCAACAGAATAAATGGATCATCGGGTTATGCAGTTTAGTCATCGTATTTTCTTCCTGCACAAAAACAATCACCGGTGAAGGCCCAACAGCTACACAAATCAGACAAGTAGTTAATTTCAGTAAAGTAAAAATCAATGGTTCAGGGGACGTTGAAATAGTTCCTTCTAATAACCAACAAGTCATTGTTTCAGGATACACTAATCTGCTTGAGATCTATGAATCAAAAGTGGTGAATGGAGAATTACAGTTAGGTTTTGAATCCAGAAAGAATATTCGCAATGATAATATCAAGGTAAGAATTGAAATTTCAGATATCAGAGGTGTGAATATCAATGGCTCTGGAGACTTAGTGATCAATGGGTTTTTACAGGGTACTGATTTAAACGCACTGATCAATGGTTCCGGTAGAATAAGAATTCTGTCTTCTGCATTCAATAGCACCTCTTATAATATCAATGGTTCAGGAGATATTTTTGCTGCTGCTATTCCTTCGAAGAACACCGAAGCGTCAATTACAGGATCAGGATTCATTGAATTGAATTGTACACAGAATTTAAAAGTACGCATCAGCGGATCGGGTACCATTGATTATTATGGTAACCCACCTGCAACAGATATTGCCATCAGTGGAAGCGGGGTTGTAAGAAAAAAATAACCTAAAAAAGCCGGATGTTATAGATCCGGCTTTTTTTATTTGATCGTTAGTAATTTTTCAATCGCTTTATCCAATGTGCTTTCCTGTTTTGCAAAACAGAAACGAATGACTTTATCATCTTTTCCATCCTTATAAAAGGCGGAGACAGGTATCGTAGCAACACCGTATTCAGTAGTTAGTCTTTTTGCAAAGGTCATATCAGCTTCATCACTGATTGCAGCATAGCTATAACATTCGAAGTAGCTTCCGTGTGAAGGAATGCAAACAAAAGGTGTTTGTTCCATCTGCTTTCTGAAATAATCTCTCTTTTGCTGAATCTGAGAGCCTAGTTCCAAGTAGGCATTAGTATCATCAAGATAAGTAGCCAATGCTATTTGCTTAGGTGTATCACAAGTAAAACAATTGAACTGATGCACTTTCCGAAATTCCTTCATCAGCTCCGGAGAACTGATACAATAACCTATTTTCCATCCGGTACAGTGATAAGTTTTACCAAAAGAAAAACATACAAAACTGCGCTTCAATAATTCAGGGTAACGAAGTATGCTTTCATGGGTAAGTCCATCAAAGATCAAATGTTCATATACTTCATCACTTAGAATCATAATATTTGTGCCTTCCACAACAGCGGATAAATTTTGTATATCTGAAGCAGACAAAACAGCACCGGTTGGATTATGCGGTGAATTGATCATGATCATCCTTGTTCTCGGCGTGATTTTTTGTTTCACTTCTTCCCAAGGAATACTATAATCAGGATAATTCAAGGCGATACGAACAGCAATTGCCCCATTGATCTCAATATTGGGAATATAACTATCATATGCAGGTTCAAATACGATTACTTCATCCCCTGGTTGCAACACTGTAGTAAGCGCAGTATAAATAGCATAAGTGCCGCCCGGTGTAATGGTGATATCTGTTTCTGCATCAATAGCAGTGCCATACAAATGCTTCACTTTTGCTGCGAGTTTTTGTCGCAACAATGGATAACCATTCATGTGAACATATTGGTTAAAGCCATCACGCATAGCTTTGGCTACCAATTCATGTAGTGTTGAATTCATTGGAAAATCAGGAAACCCTTGTCCAAGATTCACAGCATTATGCTGTACAGCCAGCTGACTCATCACAGTAAAAATGGTAGTTCCTACATCCGGTAATTTAGAATGGATCGATACAGACACGTTCAATGATTTATTCCAGCAATTTACGAACGGAAATGAATTGACCATTATTATTCACCCCTTCCAATACAATTTTGAGTTTGGATGAAATATCATTGTTATAGAATACAACTCTGATCTTTGTATCAGTCCCTCGAGTGATCAGATTAGGATTCCAGTATAAGGTTCTTCGTGTATCTGTTTTGGAAAAGTTTTGCTGATCAACCGCATAATCAGGTTGATAGAATTCTCTAATTGGAGCATACCCTACCAACGATAGATTATCCAATCCTTTGATTGAATTAGTGAGATCTGCTCCTTTCTTTGTGTAGATCGCAACAGCACCACCGCCTGCATTAACCAATGATCCGATAAAGGGTGGACGGAAAACTTTTAAATAAGCCACATCTGTCATAGGAATTGTAGCAGCAAACTGTGGTTCGATGGGCATTTCATTCAGAAAAAAACCAACAGTTCCATTACGCCAAATGATATTGGGATTACTTGTCAATGCCCCAATGACTTGCATACCCGGTACACGTCCTTGCAAGTAATCAAATACACTGAAACTGGAAAGTGCACGCGGATCATTGATCATATCAAAAGAAAGGGCATCCACATTTCTAAACATCCCATTAGCATAAGTATCATCCAATTCTTCCAATCGACTCTTAGCCCTTGTTTTAACCACCACTTCTTCTAATGTAGTTCCCTCACGTAATTTCTGCAACTGTATTTGTTGTAAAGCAATTTCTCGCATCATCCTAATCTCTGCCGTATCATAACGAAAAGCTGTTGTGGGTTGAATAGACTTATAATAAGCTGTATCGATCAGATTTGTATTGATCGTAACCTTCCCTCTTCCCGGCAAAACAGATATTTTGTTTAGTTGATAATACAACTTTACAGTATCAAAAAAGATCACATTAGGCTCATAGATAGATCCACTTTTACCTATGGGTGTAAAACGCATCAATGAAGAAGAATCTTTGCCACGGAGGATCAAATTCAAAGTTTCGGCCTTTGCCAATCTGTTTTCACTAAAACCATCGATCTTACCTGTTAAAGACAAATAGGTCGTATCCATTGGATATCGTGTAACCCAAGAAGTGCTATCCATTACTTTTTTCCAAACAAACTTTCTCCATCCATTGGTCAGCATCACCAGATCTAAATAATGCTTAGCAGAATCCTGTTGCTCACGAAAGTAAAAAGCAGGGTTGTGAATTTTTCCTTTGACTTCCGAAGAAAGTAATAAGGAGCTGATGATATTATTTGAGCTATCATCTGGTAAATCATGATTGGTAATAGCCAAAGAAAGATTAGCAGGAATGGTGTCAGGTAATTCTATTTCAAATACATTTTTTGCCCGTTTACTCAACCCGATCGTATCCAATCGTATGGTAGCCGCTGATCGATATTCATAATTATTGATAAAGATCAATCGTTCACAAACAGGATCCCCCATTCCATTCATTAAAGTAATGGTAGCAGGGCCTGAAGGCAGTCCCTTCACAGGTATTTTAACTTGTGTAGCTGTTTCATTTTCAAGATTCACTGTACCACGTAAAACCACTTGCTGGTTCACTGCTAATAACATGGTAAGCTTTCTTAAATGTGGGGCAAGTGTTTCAGAGCGTTGTACCTGCATGTAACGTGTATCTCCACTAGTGCTCACTTGCATAGTGATACCATCTGTAACTGATACAGGCAAAGGCGTCTGTTGAAGTGAGCTGTCAGGTGCCAACCATTCTGCAAAATAAGTAACACCTGCTTCCGGGATAAATGCAAATTTTCCCATGCCATCATGAAGAGATCTAAAACGATTGATGAATGCTCCTTGATCATTTTTTATCACGCCTTGTACATGAATAGGATCGCCATTTTTATCAGTAGCTTTTAACGCAACGAATGAAGTAATGCCATTCACCATTACCCCTCCTTCCGGAAAAAATTGCAGACCGTATTCTCTTGTTTTAACCGGCGCCTGTAAAACTTTATCAGAAGACTGAAGTACACGTATCTTTTTCCGAAATAAGAAGGAGGAATCGAAGTTCAGCATCCACTGTGTGTAGGCTACAACATGAATCGTATTTCCTTTGTAATTCTCCGGAACTAAAAAAGTGCCAAATGCTGAAGACATGGCAATCGGGGAGACCTGATGTGACAATAATTTACCTGATTCATCATACCAATCGGTATAAAAATTCCGATTCAGTCTCGATAGATCCGGGCCACTCATCAGATACGCTTTAAATCCAACCAATGCGCCGGGAGTATAAGCATCATTATCAAAATGGAGATAAACTTTTTCCTGAGGAAATCGCTCATTGTAAACAGTCAATAGCTTTTCAGGTGATTGAGAAAAGGAATAGCTTGTTATAGAAAGGAACAAGCTTAAAATGCATACTAACTTTCTCATACATAAGCGATTCAGGGTGATAAAGCTTATCAAATCGCTCATAAATTATGCCAAAAAAGAATAATACGTTCTATTTGTGAAAATATTAATTAGGGTGTGATCTGATTAGCCAGTCTTTTCAGTTCAATCTCAGCCAACTTTGCAGTATAATTCAGATTTAGCAATCTGAAACCGGATGTTTCAAAACTTTGCTGGGCTTGACGTACATCAATAATAGTAGCCTGATTGAGTTCAAAACGTTTTAATACCAGATCAACCAACTGCATAGAGAGTTTATAGTTTTCAACTTCTGTTTCAAGTTGTTGCAGTGCATTTTTGTAAGCCTGATAGGTTCTAACTGCGCCCGTTTCCAATGTCTGTGCCAATGTCTCTTTTTGCAAGACTGCATTTTTTGAATTCATCTCTGCTACTTGCTGCTGACGTTTGAACACGGTACCATTATAGATCGGAATACTTAAATTAAGACTGATGAACGGACCATAGCTCTGGTTCTGTAAGATGAAACCCGCACCACTCTTGGTATTATTGAAATTGTATCCTGTGTTTGCACGAAGTGAAGGCATACCAAGCGCTTCTGTTTCTTTTTCAATCAGCTCATTGATCTTGATCTGTTCACTGGCACTGAGTAACTGTGGATTATCTTTCAGCCTTGTGCGAATATTTTCCAATGAAATATTACGCTCCACAATGATCGTATCCTGAATGGTGATCGCTGAATCTGGATTGAGGAATAGCAAATTCAGCAAATCAGTTTTACCTTGCTGTATCACCAGCTCCTGCTGTTGCTTCAATTGTATTTGCGAATTCAAGTCTAATCTAGCTTGAAAAATATCAGCGTTATTAGACAGTCCGGCTTCTTTGCGTGCAAGCAGGATATCCAGTCTTTTTTGAAATACATCAATCGATTGCTCAATGGTTTTGATAAACTCTTGCTGACGAACAACATCATAATAGCGAGTTGCTACCGCAGCCATAGTATTCTGAATCTGGGCATCCAATAAATAACGATTCTGGATCACCAATTCATTCAACCTTTTTTTTGTAGTTACTACACGATATCCATTTGATAACAGAATACTTCCGGTAACACCTACACTCAAGTTATTGGAGCTTACATTACTACGGGTAGTATTTCTGGAAGGATCAGGGAATTTTTGATTGATAGATATGATCTGCTCATTGTCATTAGCCGTAGCGGTCACTGTAGGTAAAGCACCCGCTATACCCGGGTGATTATTGATATTGCTGATCTCAACATTATTCCTCGCCAACTGGATATCCAGACTGTTTTTCAATGCAAGATTAATGGCATCGGAAAGAGTAAGTCGACCTTGAGCCATGGCCATGGTCGCGTTCAAACAAAAGATCAGTAACAATATTTTTTTCATTGGAGTGAAATTACCAACAGCATTCAATAATCATGAATGTTTTACACCAACGGGCGATTAGCTCACAAAAGTGCCTACATTCATACCTTCCACCACTTTTAGCAGGTTTCCGGGTTTATTCATGTCAAAAACAATGATGGGGAGTTTGTTTTCCATGCAAAGCGTAAAAGCTGTCATATCCATCACCTTCAAGTTGTTCGTAATACACTCCTGAAAGCTGATCTTATCGTATTTAGTAGCAGTAGGATCTTTCTCAGGATCAGCGGTATAAACACCGTCAACACGTGTGCCTTTCAATATCACATCCGCCTTCATTTCAATGGCACGAAGAGAACCCGCTGTATCTGTTGTGAAATAAGGGTTACCGGTACCGGCACCAAAGATCACTACTCTGCCTTTCTCCAAATGACGTAATGCCTTTCTGCGGATATAAGGTTCAGCGACCTGCTCCATATTAATAGCACTTTGTAAGCGAGTATAGACACCAATTTTTTCAAGCATCGCCTGCATAGCCATAGCATTGATCACTGTCGCTAGCATACCCATATAATCGCCATGCGCTCTTTCAATACCACTTTCAGCTTCATTCATACCACGATAAATATTACCGCCCCCGATCACAATCGCTACCTGAACTCCCAAATTGGTCACAAGTTTGATATCGTGCGCATATTGTTCAATGATTTGTGGGTTAAATGGATCACCATTTTTCTGATCACCTAACAAGGCTTCACCGGATAACTTAAGGAGGATTCTTTTGAACTTAGGAAGCATGGGATTGATTTGTTTGCAAATAACCTGAATTTTTGATCAAATGCCAAATGAGAGAATGACTGGTTCAAACACCACTTAGACTTGGGAGTATTGATGTGACTGGTTATGGACTATTTTTACGGCTTATGAGGGCCATGACAAACTATTTAATTAAAAATGTAAGCCTTGTCAATGAAGGTAGTATTACAAAAAAGGATGTTTTAATAATCGATCAGTTCATTGCTCGAATTGGTCAGATAGATCCTTTGCCAAATTATCATATCATTGATGGCAGTGGCAAATATTTACTACCCGGTATCATTGATGCACAAGTTCATTTTCGTGAACCCGGGCTCACCCATAAAGCCGATCTATATACAGAAAGCAGGGCTGCGATTGCAGGTGGGGTCACTTCGTTCATTGATATGCCCAATACTGAGCCGAATGTATTATCGATGGAAGTGTGTAAAGAGAAATATGCGTTAGCTAAGAAAAGATCTTGGGCCAATTATGCTTTTTCTTTGGGCGTAAATCATACCAACCTGGATTTGGTGATCAATACCAATCTTGCTGACGTATTATTAGTGACAGATGATGGCCTCTACTTTTCAGGAAAGGGTAATATTCTAGCTGACAGACCTGATATGATGGAGAAACTTTTTTCAGGATGTAAGTCACTGATTGCTATTCATTCAGAGAAAGAAGCCATCATTGAAGCAAATGAAAATCTATATCGACAACAATATGGAGAAGATATACCGATAAAAATGCATCCTTTAATCAGAAGTGAAAAAGCTTGTTATGAAGCCACTAAAGATGCTATTGCCATCGCAGAAAAACACCAAACAAGATTACATATACTTCATTTGTCGACTGAAATTGAAACACATCTTTTCAGGAATGATATTCCATTATGCGATAAAAAGATTACAACAGAAGTTTCTGTACATCATTTATGGTTCAGCGATAAGGATTATGAAAGACTGGGTGCAAAGATCAAATGGAATCCTGCCATTAAATCTGATAAGGATAGAAAAGGTTTACTAAAGGCTTTGTTAGATGATAGAATAGATATCATCACAACCGATCATGCTCCTCATACTTTAGAAGAAAAGCAAGGAAATTACTTTCAGGCGAAATCAGGCGCACCACTCATACAGCACTCTTTGAATTGCTTGCTTGAAATGCATCAACAAGGTTTAATACCGCTTGAAAAGATCGTAGAAAAAATGTGTCATAATCCTGCTATTTTATACCAAATCGATAAAAGAGGTTTTGTGAGAGAAGGATTTTACGCAGATTTGGTTTTGATTGATCTTTCACAAGAATGGCAGGTATCTCCAGAAAATATTTTATACAAATGCGGATGGTCGCCATTGGAAGGAACGGTTTTTCATAACAAAGTGCTACAAACATTTGTTAATGGAGAATTATCCTATGACCAAGGTGTTTTTAGTGAAGTACCATCAGGACAAGCATTACAAAAATATTCAGCAAGTTGAGCATGTTTGAAGGTAGAAAACTGGTCATCGCAACCATGCATGGTAAAGAACGTGTAATAGCGCCACTTCTTGAAAAGGAATTGGGTGTCTCCTGTATGTTACCGGAACATTTCAACAGTGATAGCCTTGGAACATTTACAGGAGAAAAAGAAAGAGAAGATGATCCCTTAACTACCGCCAGAAAGAAATGCATACTTGCAATGGAGTTAACCGGCTGTGATTTAGGTATTGCCAATGAAGGTTCGTTTGGGCCACACCCTTCTTTGTATTTCATCGGAGCAGATGATGAACTCATCCTATTCATGGATAAAAAAAACAATCTAGAGATCATTGCTCGAGAAATCAGTACCGATACTAATTTTAGTTATAAAGAAATACACAACGAAGACGAGCTGCTTGATTTTGCTGCCAAAGTATCATTTCCTTCTCATGGCTTAATCTTGCGTAATGCAAGGGAATCAAACAATGAGATCGTTAAAGGAATTGCAAATCAAACCCACTTGCTGGAAACATACAAATCCATGGCATCAAAGTATGGGGTTGTGTGTGTAGAAACAGATATGCGGGCCCTGTACAATCCTACCAGAATGCTGGTGATTGAAAAAGTTACCATAAAACTTATTGAGAAAATCAAGTCGTGTTGCCCTAAGTGTCAGACACCTGGTTTTGGTATTATTGATGTTAAAAGTGGGCTTAAATGCGATCTTTGCGGTAGTCCAACAAGATCCATACTTGCTCATATTTATCAATGCACACATTGCGGATTCTCAGAAGAGAAAATGTACCCACATCAAAAACACACAGAAGATCCCATGTATTGTGATAGGTGTAATCCTTGATCCCAAATTGTGTATTTAGCATTTGCTTTCACAAATGTATTATGGGCACTTAAATAGTTACTAGTCAAGCGCTACCAAGACCGAACCTGCATTTTTTGCCACTCAATGTATTGAAGGGGTTAGAATCATTCAAAAGAAATTTTGCGAAACCAAATGGTTGCATTTATATTTGCAACCGGATAGTTTCATATCAAAAACTATATGTTATGCGTAAACTCAAAGTACAGGTACAAATGAGCATCGACGGATTCATTGGCGGACCAAATGGAGAAATGGACTGGGTGCTTTTCAATTGGTCTGATGACCTAAAGGACCATGTATCTAAACTTACAGATAGCATTGACACCATTCTGTTAGGCAGAAAACTAGCAGAAGGCTTTATCCCATATTGGACAACCGCTTTCGAAAGTGAATCGCCTACTGAAGGAGCGGATATATTTGTGCAGACACCTAAAATCGTTTTTACCAAAACACTGGATGATTGTCCATGGGAGAATACAACACTTAACAAAGGAGATCTACAACAAGAAATCACATCATTAAAGCAGCGTGATGGAAAAGATATGATGGCCTATGGCGGTGCTTCTTTTCTTGCATCATTATTAAAGCATCAACTGATTGATGAATTACATTTATTCGTTAACCCAATAGCGATCGGAAAAGGATTACCTATTTTTCATCAGTTACAACAAAACCAACATTACACCCTTATTCAAGCCAACTCTTTTCACTGTGGTATTGTTGCACTAACCTATCAATCTTCCTAATATGAGACGTGATGTATTTCAAGCCATCGCTGACCCTACAAGAAGAGCCATCATTGCACTGATCGCTTTTCAAGCAATGACACCCAATGCTATTGCTGAACATTTTGACTCAAGCAGACAAGCTGTTTCCAAACACTTGCGTATTTTAACAGAATGTCAATTGGTTGAGCAGGAGCAGTCGGGGCGCGAAATTTACTACACACTTAATGCAAAAAAAATGAAAGAGATTGACCGATGGCTAGAACAATTTCGCAAGCTCTGGGAAACTAGATTCAACCAATTGGATAAAGTCTTACACACCCTTAAAACACAAAAGAAATGAACACCCATCTTTTATTCGACTTTAGAGTGAATAAAGAAAACAACACTATTCATATAAAGCGCGAATTTGCCGCCAGCCTCCATTTTGTATGGGATGCCTGGACAAAACCTGAATTACTGGATCTCTGGTGGGCTCCCAAACCGTACCGCACTGTTACGAAGTCAATGGATTTTAGAGAAGGTGGTTATTGGCATTATCGCATGATCGGTCCCGAGAATGATTGTCATTGGTGTAGAGCAGACTATGAGCATATTGACGAACATGTGGTCTTCTCCGGATTGGATGCTTTTTGTGACGAAGAAGGAAAAGTGAATCCCGACTTTCCTCGTTCTCATTGGACCAATCGCTTCAGTGAAAATGAAGATGTGACCACGGTGAATATTGTGATTGCTTATCAATCACTCACTGATCTGGAAAAAATTGTAGAGCTCGGATTCAAAGAAGGCTTCACCATGGCGTTGCAAAATCTGGATCAGTATATCGAGGCACAATTCCAACTGCGTGCCGAAATGAGAACAAGTACAAAAGAAAGGGTTTGTACCTATTTGAATTTCCCGGGGAATACAGAAGAAGCTTTTCTGTTTTATCGCTCTGTATTCAAAACAGAATTTACGACAGGAGGTATCAAACGCTTTGGTGATCTGCCTGCAAATGCAGGGCAGCCACCTGTTGCTGATACATTGAAAAACATGGTGTTGCATGTGGAATTACCGATTACGGCCCATCATATTTTAATGGGTACAGATGCACCCAAAGAAATGGGCTTTACGGTTACACAAGGAAACAATATGCATATCAGTTTGGAACCGGAATCAAGAGCAGAAGCGAAAAGAATTTTTGACGCTTTATCTACCGGAGGCAACATCACCATGCCTTTACAGGATATGTTCTGGGGTGCTTATTTTGGTAGCTTCACAGACAAATACGGAATCAACTGGATGATCAACTGCCTTGCAAAATAATTTCTATGCTTCTCGGTGTCTTCAGTGGCAATTCTTTCGTAAAATTTATTGTCACTGAACACACAGAAATAGACTGAAGAACCCTTATAAAACAACCAACTATGCCAACCAAATCAACCAAACTCATCTACTGGATCACAACTGCATTGTTTGCAGGTTTCATGATCTTCTCTGCTATTCCCAATATCATGGTGAATGAGGAGTCTAAACAATTTCTATCAGGATACCTGGGTTACCCCGAATATTTTATTCGCTTTATTGGTATTGCAAAATTGTTAGGATCTATTGCGATACTGATGCCTTTCTTAAAAAAGATCAAAGAGTGGGCATATGCAGGATTGTTCTTTGATTTGATTGGAGCTGTCTATTCAGTTATCAGTGTAGGAGGTATAGATCCCGGAATGAGTATGATGGTACTGGTTTTTGGCGCAGCGATTACGTCCTATCTCTACAATCAAAAAATGTATTCGTAAAATTTAGATAGCTCCGGACTTAAGTTCGGAGCTATCTAAATTATTTATTTGATTTTTGCATCGATCTCTGCAACTACTCGTTGTGTGAATGCTTCTGACCATATACTCCAATGATCAGCACCGGGTATTAATTCCGCTGTAACAAATATTTTAGCTGCGATAGCTTTCTGCTTAAATGCAAGTACCGCTTCATTCAATAAGAAATTATCTGCATCACCCGCATATACATGCACTTTATCTTTCAGTTTATTGGTAAGTTTTGAAGCGTTACGCTGAATGTATTTGCCAAGATCATAGGGCTCCCAACTTTTTACCACTGCTGCATCTATTTTTCCGGTTATATGATCATACACTTGCTTAGGTCTACCGTTTTTATCAGGCACTCCGAACTCAGCTTCGAATGCTTGTAGTTGTTCGCCATCTCCTGTAAAATTTTCAACAGCAGCCATCACTCTGGTGGTCATCGTTGGTTTTCCTTGCATAAAAAATATACCTCTCTCTTTTCCTTCTTTATTGGTATACATATTTACGCCTTTCTCATACAAATTGATCCCAATAAAAGAAGTGAAGTCTACCGGGTCTGGCGATACTGACCAACATCCTCCAAATGCATCAGGATAATTCAACTGCAACCATAGTGAGCCATAACCACCTGTGCTTTGTCCCATTACGAAACGCTGACTCGCTTCTTTAACGACACGATATTTACTTTCTAAATGTGGGATCAACTCTTCTACCAAAGCCTTCCCCCAAGGACCATTCACCCTCGAATCAACAAAAGCATGTAAGCCAAATGGAGATTGTGTTTCAGGATTGAGGTATACATAGATCTTGTCTTTTCCCAGATCCATACCATAACGTTTTGCAGGCATAGGACTTTGCATATCATAATGAGTTCCACCCCAACCCGGTATTACGAATACGACAGGATAGAAGCGAGCGCTATCATTTTTATAGGAAGCAGGTAAACGTACTGCAGCTTTCATAAAAATATCTTTCTTACGAAAATCAGAGAGTAGTTTACTTTTCAGGATGACTTCTTTTAGTTGATCCGTTTCGCGGATAGATCGGGAAGGAATCATTGAATTGAAGGCGATAGTGGTACTACCTTCTCCTTTTTCATTCACATGAAGCATCACTTCTTTACGTGCATAGATATTACCCGGATTGAAACTGCCTCTCTCTTCAAAATCAGAATCCAAAACGCCGGCTATTTTGTAGTAACCCGGTTTTAAAGTGGATAATCCATCGGGTAGGTATTGACTAGAGGCTTGGTCTAAAGAAAGTATTATTTCATTCTTTACGTCTTTCACCATCCATGCAAACATGGCTTGAGAAGGATCGGGGTTATTGGGAATACGTTTGGTGGTATCGCTCTGGGTAAATAGGTAGAGCTTACCGGAAAAAGTTTTGTTCCAAGAAGGATCAGTTTGAATACGAATTTGTACTTGTGTCCAGGATTTGTGACTTACTATCAATAAAATAAGTAGTGCAAGGATCTGTTTCATGCAAAGGATTTGGTGATAAAACGCAATACGAACTTAGATGTTACAGTGTGTTGATGCAACCACATGATTATGTGGTG
>JBDKEH010000067.1:0-7815 GCA_039795345.1 Bacteroidota bacterium | reverse complement strand
AAAAACAAAGCCGCTTCTTTCTCTACAGTGACAACATCTTTTGACTGAATAGGAGAACCCAGAACATGATTACCTGCATTTGGAATGGGTACCATTTTCTTAAGTGATGCGGGTGTGCTGATTTCTTCAAACATTTTTTTCATGGCACTCACTTTTACAACAGGGTCTTGCTCTTTTTCATTTTTGTAATAGTAGAGTGTTAATACCGGTTGTTTTATTTTTTCGAATGTTTCTTTATTCATAGTACTCTCCAGCAGTTCTTCCAGTTCTGTTACTGCTTCGAGTCTGTATTGATCATTCCAATATTTTTTATAGGTATCTGTTTTATTCGGAACAATATTCATCTTTCCGCCCTTCACCAGTCTGGCGATTTGTAATCCCCATGGATTATTGGTGATCCATGCATTAGGGTCATTGATAGCAATATTGGGTGACAATAGAACCAGACCTGCGATCTCAGGATAAGTAGCAGCTAACTGAAGTGCAAGTGTGCCGCCAGTGGATGTACCCATGAGTATAACTTTATCTCCTAGTTGCTTACCGATTGCATAGGCTTCTTTTGCTGTTTCCCATAAACTGGTAGCGGTCATGTTTAAGAGTGCATCACTGGTATCAATACCATGCCCTGATAACCTTGCCAGATAAAGGTTTGCGCCCAACTGTTTTGCCAAGTTGCGGTGAACAGGATTACCTTCTTCCTGGCTGGCGCTAAAGCCATGCAAGTACACAATAGCGTATGCTGTTTTATTTTTCAATGAATCATTGTTCCAAACAACTCTTGCTTCATTATCCGGTTTTAATCGATGTTTACTTTCCATCGAGCTAACGTATGCTACCAATGATGCTGCGTTATCGGGAATGGAAGGAAGAGTAGCAGTATATACCGGCTTTTCAGGATGCGGACCTACGAAATAAATAATACCAAGTAAAGCGATGATAAACAGAACTCTTTTTACAATGCGCATGGGTGATATGTTTCTGTTAAGATACAGATTGTTGACCGATATTTATTTCTTGCACCACCATGCCCATGCCATTAGTATTGGATGTATCAGTACCAAACGAACCCATCCCAGCCATTGGGGTACACATAGTCCATCAGGAATACAACTGTTGATCTGTATAAAGTACATATGTGCAGGAATAAATGAAACTAATAATAGAATGATTCCCTTTGCAGCAAACACCCTTGTTTGTGGTAGCACTAATAAGCAGGCTAATACGATCTCTGCTATTCCCGCTATTACATTAATGAGACCATGCCAAGGTAGATAGGGAGGGATCAATCCGCTATAAAATGATGGGTTGATAAAGTGATTGGCTCCTGCGAATAAATAAAAGGCAACCAAAAACCAAAAAGCAACTTTTTTCATTCAATTACTAGACATACAACGATGTATTTTGTTTATTTCTGACTGAATTATAGTGACTTAGCCTGCTTTTGGGCTAGATATGTTGTTAAGTTTATATGTATCCTTTGCCCTCCGGGCATAAAGCCGTACCTTTGCAGCCTTAAAATTTTACATGGAAATAAGAAACATTGCCATTATTGCACACGTTGACCATGGCAAAACAACACTGGTAGACAGGATCTTACATGCTACCAAGGTATTCAGAGACAATCAAGAAACCGGCGAACTGATCATGGATAGTAATGATCTGGAACGCGAAAGAGGTATCACCATCTTTAGTAAGAATGCTGCTGTAACTTATAACGGCATCAAGATAAATGTGATTGATACACCGGGTCACAGTGACTTTGGTGGAGAGGTAGAGCGTGTTTTGAAAATGGCTGATGGGGTTATTTTATTAGTGGATGCTTTTGAAGGTCCCATGCCCCAAACACGTTTTGTATTGCAAAAAGCATTACAACTGAACCTGCATCCGATCGTAGTAATCAATAAAGTAGATAAGCCGAATTGTCGTCCGGATGAAGTACATGATGCAGTATTCGAATTATTCTTTAACCTGGATGCAACAGAAGAGCAGCTGAACTTCCCTACTTTCTATGGTAGTGGTAAGAATGGCTGGTTCAATGATAGCTTAACTCCTACAGAAGATATCCTTCCATTGATGGATGGTATCATTAAATATGTACCGGCACCGAAAGTGACAGAAGGTACTTTACAATTACAGATCACTTCATTGGATTACTCGTCTTTCTTGGGTCGTATTGCGATCGGAAAAGTAACTCGTGGTTCTATTAAAGAAAATCAGCCGATCGCATTGGTACAAGCAGATGGTTCTATCAAGAAGAGCCGTGTGAAAGAATTGTATGTATTTGAAGGAATGGGTAAGCGTAAAGTAACAGAAGTATTGTCTGGTGACCTTTGCGCAGTAGTAGGATTAGAAGATTTCAATATTGGAGATACGATTGCTGATGCTGAAAATCCGGAAGCTTTACCGATCATTAGTGTGGATGAGCCTACGATGAGTATGACTTTCAGTATCAATAACTCACCTTTCTTCGGTCGCGAAGGAAAGTTTGTTACCTCTCGTCATCTGCGTGATCGTTTGATGAAAGAAACGGAGAAGAACTTGGCATTGCGTGTAGAAGATACAGATAGTGCAGATAGTTTCCTGGTATATGGTCGTGGTATCCTGCATTTGGGTGTATTGGTGGAAACCATGCGTCGTGAAGGATATGAATTGACAGTAGGTAATCCACAAGTATTGGTGAAACATATTGACGGAAAGAAATGTGAGCCTTATGAAGTACTGGTAGTGGATGTCCCAAGTGAGTATAGTGGTAAAGTGATTGATCTTGTTACACAACGTAAAGGTGAAATGCTGGTGATGGAAAGCAAAGGAGAGATGCAACACCTTGAGTTTGAAATTCCTTCCAGAGGATTGATCGGTCTTCGTTCTCAGATGCTGACCAATACTGCCGGTGAAGCGGTTATGGCCCACCGTTTCTTGGAATACAAGCCTTGGAAAGGTCCTATTCCCGGAAGAAACAATGGTGTATTGATCGCTAAGTTTCAGGGAGTAACTACTGCTTATTCTATTGATAAGTTACAAGATAGAGGTAGCTTCTTTATCGATCCAGGAGAGGAAGTATATGTTGGACAGATCATTGCTGAGCATATTAAGCCGGGAGATCTGAATGTGAATGCGGTAGAAGCAAAGAAACTGACCAACCACCGTGCGAGCGGTAGTGATGACAGTGTTCGTATTACTCCGAAATTGCAGTTTACATTGGAAGAGTGCATGGAATACATTCAACAAGATGAATGTATTGAAGTAACTCCGAAGAGTATTCGTATGCGTAAGACAGTGTTGAACGAAGAAGAGCGTAAGAAAGTGAGTAAGATGATGCAGTCTGAAGCGGCAGGATAATACTGTGAAAATATATTCAAAAGCCATCTCTTATAGGGATGGCTTTTTTATTTTGTATCTACAGTGGTATTCGGTTGAGTATTTGCAGAATGTACGTTTATAATTGTATTGTCTGCGAGCAGTTGATTCGTATTACAATTATCCCCATCACAACAAGGCAAGGCATTGGTAGTACAAACCGGACATTGATAATGTCCATGTACATGCACCATATGTACCATATGACCACAAAATAAACATTGCATTTGCATATGGTGAAGTTAGTGACCGAGTTGTATAGTTGATAGTTGTTTTTTCAACAATGCTGTGCAAAAAAAAGCCGCCTAAAAAGGCGGCTCGCTTTGCTTAATAACCTGAATTACTTACCAGAATTTTTTCTTGATTCAGTTTCACTCAGGAAAACATTGATCTTTTCAGTAAAAGTTTCTTCTCCTTGCTGAATTCTGAAAGTAAGTCTGTCTGCATCGTCTTGTGACAATACCAATCTTTTATCAAAACTCTTTGCATTGTAATGTTCTTTGAAGAATAGATCACCCTTTGCGTCCAATACCAACAAAGTAAATTTCTTACCGGTTGGATTATTGAATTTAATGTTGAATGATACTTGTTCTTTTGAAGAACCTGTGTACTTGATCTCAGCCTTAGAAGCTGCGTCAGATCCACTTACTGCATTGTTTGCAGAAGCGTTGAATAATGTTCCTACTGCAAAAACAGTGCTTAGTGCTAATCCCTTTACAATAGATTGAATTGTTTGCTTTTCCATGTTGTTGTTTTTTTACTTTGAATAATAGATAACCTGTCCTTGAATCGTATCAAAGACTTTCGTAGTGCAAGTAAAAATTTCGTAAAAGCAAAAACGTAGAAGCGAAGCAGGTTGGACTTTTTATGTCCAAGGATGTACATCAGATTTCCTGTCGTATATCCTTAATACCTGCAAGGTAGAAAAGGTAACCCTCGCTAAAAAGCGATTTGTGGTAAGCGGTGTTAAGATATCTATAAATGCTATATATTAACGATCGTTAGTTTGAAGAGCGGGTTTATTCAAAGTATCCCATAATACATCTTTCAAAGCAGTTAATCCTGTTTGTGTAACAGATGAAATAAATAAGTGAGGAATATTTTTTGGAAGCTCTTTACTGATCGCTTCTTTGAGTTCATCATCTAGCATGTCACTTTTACTGATGGCAATGATGAAATCTTTTTGAAGCATTTCAGGATTGTATTGTTCTAATTCATTTCTAAGTATCTCAAACTCTTTTTTGTGATCTGCACTATCTGCAGGAATTAAAAAAAGCAAAACTGCATTTCTTTCAATATGTCTTAGGAAGCGATGTCCCAATCCTTTTCCTTCTGCAGCTCCTTCAATGATACCGGGAAGATCCGCTATACAAAATGATTTTGAATCACGGTATTCAACCATTCCCAGTTGTGGCGTTAATGTTGTGAAAGCGTAATTCGCAATTTTGGGTTTAGCGGCTGTAATCACAGAAAGTAAAGTTGACTTTCCTGCATTGGGAAATCCTACTAATCCAACATCTGCTAATACTTTTAATTCTAAGTTCTTCCATCCCTCCACACCAGGTTCGCCGGGTTGCGCATGTTCAGGTACTTGGTTGGTAGGTGTTGCGAAATTGCTGTTGCCCAATCCACCACGCCCACCTTTCATCCAAACAATCTGTTGTCCGTCTTCTAATATCTCTGCTTCAACTTTCCCGGTCTCCTCATCTTTTGCAACCGTGCCTAATGGAACTTCAATAATGATGTCTTTACCATCATGCCCGGTACAGTTGTTTTTGCTACCTGGTTCACCATTTTCAGCCAATACATTCTTAAAATACCGCAGGTGTAGTAGCGTCCACATTTGGGCATTACCTTTTAAGATGATATGACCACCGCGACCACCATCACCACCATCAGGCCCACCTTTAGCGGTTAATTTATTGCGCATAAAATGTTTAGCCCCGGCACCGCCGTGACCACTGCGACAAAAGATGCGGATATAATCGATGAAGTTTGTTTTCTCTGACACTATTGAAGATTACCTCGTTTAATGGGTACAAAGGTACAAAAATGTCAGCCGTCTTGGTTTTTCCTTTGTTGATGCCAAGTTTTATAGAGTCGGCTAGTTTCTGAATCAGTTTGATCAGATAGGGAAGAGGGTATTTCTCTTAATGGTTCACAGAGTTTCCAGTGTTGACGCATTTCATTAGGTAACTGTTGGTACAACTGTGTTCCTTCTGTTTTCCAATGGATCATTTCATCACTAACCTCTCTGATTTTTTTAGCCGGATTTCCTACAATTAAACTTCTTGCTTCAAATATTTCATCTGCTTTTATGAAACTTAAAGCACCCACAATACATTCATCTTCTAATAACACATTGTCCATGATTACGCTATTCATGCCTATCAAACAGTTTCTTCCAATGGTTGCTCCATGAATAATCGCCCCGTGACCGATATGTGCACCCTCTTTGAGATGAACGGTAACTCCGGGAAACATATGAATGGTACAATTCTCTTGTACATTACATCCATCTTCAATAATGATTCTACCCCAATCGCCACGAATAGCAGCACCCGGACCAATATAAACATCCTTACCAATGATGACATTTCCGGTTACAACAGCTTGGGGATGAATAAATGCTGTTTCATGTACTACTGGAATATGCTCTTTAAACTGATAGATCATACTAAAGTTTTACCTGTTCTAAAACAAGTGCCTTTAAAAACAGCTACTTGTTCATTTTTTTGATTCGTGATCGTAATAAAGTATAAACCAGTACTTCTTCCGTTATGAGTTTCTTTTGCTTCCGCTGTGAGTTCATCACCTACTTGTATGGCTTTTGTAAAGTTGATAGAGGTATCTAATGCAACGGATAAGTTATTGCGGTTATTGCAAGCAAATGCGAAAGCACTGTCTGCCAATGAAAAAGCGATCCCTCCATGTACGATACCGAACCCATTGATCATTTCTTCCCTTACGGTCATTTTGATTTTACTATATCCCTCTTGAATATCTAATACTTCAATTCCCAGCCATTGGGAAAACTTATCATGAAGCATCATATGATCAACGACCTGTCTGTATGGATTGCTCATAAAGTAATTTTAGGATCCTTTGAATTGTGGTGCACGTTTCTCTAAAAATGCCTGTACACCTTCCTTGAAATCATGTGTATCAGCAGCTTTTTGCTGATATACATCTTCCAATTGCAACTGTGTCTCTAAATCATTCGTAGCTGATTGATTCAGTGCATGTTTAATATAGGCCAATGCTTTGGTAGGCATTTGAGCAAGGGTTGTTGTAATATTTTTAGTAGCTTCTGTAAATTCTTCGTCAGGAAATACTTTATATAACATCCCTAATCTTTCCGCCTCTTCAGCACTTACTTTATCTCCTAGCATCATTAATGCACTTGCTTTCTGCCAACCGATCAAACGAGGTAAGGTATAAGTGCCTCCGCTATCCGGTATCAAACCGATCTTTGAAAACGCCTGAATAAAGGAAGCGGATTTAGTAGCAATAACAATATCACAAGCCAATGCGATGTTAGCTCCGGCACCAGCTGCTACACCGTTCACAGCAGCTACTACCGGTTTAGGCATATTTCTTAATCGAGTAATGATAGGGTTATAATGTTCACTCAAAATCTTTTGCATGCCCGGTCCATTCGGATCAACTACTTCTGCAAGATCTTGCCCGGCACAAAATCCTTTTCCCGCACCTGTTAGATATACAGCCCTTACTTCATGCAATGAAGCACACTCATCTAATTTTGATTGTAATAAAAAGGCCATTTCTCTATTAAAAGAATTCAGTTTATCGGGTCGATTTAAAGTGATGTAAGCAATATTATTTTCAATAGTAAATTCAATCGAAGCCATAATTCTAATTTAAGGCTAAGCTACACCTATTTCACATTTTTTCTTTAATTTACTATATGCGATTTACTTTGATCATGTCGTTTTTACTGCTTTGTACAGTGATGAGTATACATGGCCAAGATTCTGTTATCAAAGTTTTATCTGATAAAGACTATGTCATCAGTTACAGGGATAAGTTGAATATTTCTACCGGGCTTCAAACCAGTAATCTTGAATTCATTGTTGCATATCCTAAAGACAAACTTCGATTTGAATTAAGTCCAAGGGAAACCTTACAACAATTTCTCCTCTTTCAATATCAATGGATCAATTTTCGGTACTCCTTTACGCCATCCTACCTGAATCCTGATCGATCGGCCATTAAAGGAAATAACACGAGAACAACTTTTGATATCGTAATGGCAGCAGGCGATGTGGATATTAATCTTGTATACCAAAAAGCAAAAGGGTATTACATCAAAAATATGGGTGAACTAGATCCGTCATGGAGACCCGGATTACCACATTGGCAATTGAATTCATTAACGACAAAAATACTGGGAGCAGAATTTACCTACAATATCAATAAGCAATTTTCAGATGTTGG
>JBDKEH010000120.1:0-5434 GCA_039795345.1 Bacteroidota bacterium | reverse complement strand
CTTACGATATGTTACGTCGCTATCCCGATTTTTTTGCTGCCGCTTTTCCTATTTGCGGTATTGCAGATATTCCTTTATTGGTACAAAATGCTAAAGATGTTCCTATGTGGATCTTCCACGGAGAAAAAGATCCTGTTGTGTCTCCTGAGCCTAACAGAGAACTATACAAAGCGCTCATGACCGCAGGAGCAAAAGATGTTACTTATTCAGAATATCCGGGAGTAGCTCATGATAGCTGGACCAATGCTTTTGCTGAACCCAAACTGTTGCCTTGGTTGTTTTCACATAAAAAGAAAGTTTCAAAAAAATAAATACCATCCATAAAAGGTGAGCAAAAAACACAGCATATTTATTTTAATGGCTGTTGCATTATGGTCATGCAGCATTACTCAAAAAACAGTAGGACCATCCGTTGCAGCCCAAAGCTTGAAACTGATTGATATATATGATATACCCTATCAATTTTCATTTCAGCAAACAATAGTAGGTGGATTGTCGGGCATAGATTTCGATAGTACAGAACAATTATTCTATACCATCAGCGATGACCGGTCTGCACTGCAACCCGCTCGTTTTTATTCCATGAAGATTTTATTTTCAGACAATAAAATTGATACTATTCTTTTTCAACAAGCAGTTACCTTGAAACAGCCCAACGGCGAACCATATCCATCATCCAAAGAAAGCCCACAACTAACACCCGATCCGGAAGCTATTCGTTATAATCCTATTACAAAACAATTGATTTGGACCAGTGAAGGAGAAAGAATCGTAACAACAAAAGACACAGTAATAGCAGACCCTTCTATACAGATGATGGATCGATTAGGAAATTATATTCGCTCTTTTTCTTTGCCCGATAATCTGCGAATGTCTTTCCAGGAAAAGGGTCCGCGAAGAAACGGCGTATTAGAAGGCGCTACTTTTGCTGATAACTATCAAACATTATGGGTAAGTCTGGAAGAACCAAGATATGAAGACGGTCCTCAAGCAACACTGTTACCCAACGACGCATGGGTTCGTCTCTACAAGTTCGATGTTACAAAAGGAAAATCTGTTGCACAATACGCGTATAAGTTAGACCCTGTTGCATATGCGCCCAATCCGGCCGGAAGCTTTATGGTGAATGGTATTCCTGATATCATGGACATCGGTAACAATAAATTATTGGTGATGGAAAGATCTTTTTCTACCGGAAGACTCGCTTGCACGATTAAAATTTTTGAGGTAGACCTGAATGAAGCAAAAGATATCAGCAAGATTCAAAGTTTGAAAAATAATCCACCACAAAAACCGCTTCGAAAAAAATTAATATTGAATATGGATGAGTTAGGAATCTATACGGATAATGTTGAGGGAATGTGTTTAGGACCTAGACTAAAGAATGGCAAAAGATCTTTATGGATGATCGCAGATAATAATTTTTCTGCTGCGGAAAGAACACAAATTTTTTTGTTTGAAGTGAATGAATAATTATGAAACGATGGCTGTACTTTTTATTATTGATACTACTTGTTTCTTGTCAAGAAGAAACAGATAGTGGAAATCCGCACGTGATCATAGAAACGAAATACGGTAAGATTGAGCTTGAGTTGTATGCAGATAAAGCACCCATTACCACAGCAGCATTTTTAAGCTATGTTGATTCCGGTTTTTATGAGAACACCTCTTTTTATCGTGTATTGAATGTCAACAACCAACCTTCCAATGCACCCAAGACAGAAATTTTACAAGGAGGGTTATGGCGAACCAAGAACGAAAAAGCCAGAAGTATTCCAGGAATCCCGCATGAGTCCACCGGAAAGACAGGCGTGAAACATAAGGATGGGGTGATCTCTGTAGCAAGATTAGCGCCCGGAACAGCGGGTAGTGAATTTTTTATTTGCATAGAAGATCAGCCCGGATTAGATGAGGGAGGGGAAAATGTAGAAGACAAATTGGGATATGCGGCTTTTGGAAAAGTGATCAAAGGAATGAGTATTGTTAGAAAGATTTATATGCAGAACGACAGAAATCAATACTTAGATCCACCCATACCGATTTATTCGATTAGACGACAATAAAATCTGAGTATCAACCAGATGCTCAAACTAACAAGAACAACTTAGCACAAGGACTATCCTGATCAATAGGATGGCCTTTTTTATGCCTGTAAAGAAAAAATTGAGAATATCTTGTAACGTAAATGCAGAATATGCGATTAGATAACAAGACTACAGGCAAACATCTTTGGAACCGGTAAAAACAATAGCGAGCGAGGAAATTGTGGAGCGATGCAAAAAGGGCGACTCAACCGCCTTTTCAGCACTGTATTAGCTTCATTCCAAAGAGGTGTACAATACTATTTACAGACTTGTACCCCACACAGGGGAAGCAGAAGATCTTTTACAGGAGGTATTTGTTGCGGCTTTTCAAGCCATTCATCGTTTTGAAAATACAGGAGGATTCAGGGCCTGGATCAAAAGAATCG
Source organism: Bacteroidota bacterium (assembly GCA_039795345.1). Taxonomy (GTDB): domain Bacteria; phylum Bacteroidota; class Bacteroidia; order Chitinophagales; family Chitinophagaceae; genus Sediminibacterium. The sequence continues at coordinate 2,964 of JBDKEH010000120.1, read as the reverse complement.
CTATCAACCAATCCATTTCCTGGATCAGGAAACAGAAAGTAAGATGGGTCGAGTTAGAAGATAAAGACAGCTATCTGAAAGAAGAAGAAAGTATCGATGAGTCTGAATTTGTGTTTAAGGTAGAAGAGGTGAAAAAAGCGATACAACAATTACCCGACTCAAATAGAATGATTGTGCAACTATACCTGTTCGAAAGTATTCCGCAGGAAGAGATCGCACAGATGTTGGGAATCTCTTACAATAATGTGAGGATTCAATACCATCGGTCAAAACAAAAGATATTAAAAATTTTACAAGCAGGAGGTGTAGCATGAGTAGCGAACTTGAAAAATTCATACAACAAAACAGAGAAGCTTTCGATGACCGTGTTCCAGGAGCAGACGTGTTGTCTCGTATCCAGGAAAGAATAACTCAAGCGCCTGTTAAAGAAGAGCGCCCTAAAGCGCTGGTGATCTCTTTCAGAACCTTACGCATGGCATCCACAGCTTGTGTACTGGTATTGGCAGGCCTTGCCATCTGGTGGATGAATCAAGACAAATCAACAGCAGAAGTAGTGGTGGCCGTCCATCAATTTGAGGACAAGAACAACATAACAGAATCGACAACAAAAGCAACAACGATTCTACCAGATTCAATCAATGATTTGCAGACAAAAGAAAAAGGATCAGATCCGGCTGCTCAACAACTTATCAAAGAAAACGAGCAACAAAAACAAATGTTGTTTGCGAGTTTAGGTAATATGGAATCACCTAGCACTAGAATAGCTGCAGCGATGAAGGCTTATCGTATGCAGGAAGCGAATAAAGATATTGTAAACGCTCTGGTAAGTACGATGAACGAAGATCCTAGCACAAATGTGAGACTGGCAGCATTAGAAGCACTCTCTCGTTTTCATAGAGAAAACTATGTGAAGAAAAAATTGATCGCTTCATTGAAAAAACAAAAAGATCCGATGGTCCAGATAGAGTTGATACATGTTTTGACAGAAATGAAACAAAAATCAATTCTTGACGATCTACAGAAAATGGTACAGGACGTAAATACCAATGAAGCGGTTAAAGAGCGTGCCTATTCCAGCATATTAATACTTGGCTCATAAATACTAGCAGACGATCTCTGGTTCATGCATGACAAGAAAGTCTGGATCATTATCATAAAACTAAAAAACGAAAACAAACAAAATGAAAAAGTTTATAGTTACAACTATTGTAGCACTGATCGCCACTACTGCTGCATTTGCACAGGATTATAAGATCGCTAAAAGTTCAGGAAAACTCATCATCAATCTTCCGGGTGTATCTGTAGAAGGTTATGATGGCAACGAGATCATTTTTTCTTCCAGTAAAACAAAAACCGAAGATGATGAACGAGCCAAAGGCCTTCGACCGATTAGCGGATCAGGATTAGAAGATAATACCGGTATTGGAATCAATGTAACAGATAAGGGAGCTAATATTGAAGTAAACCTTGTAGGGAAAGGAGATAACAAGATCAAGATCAAAGTACCCAAAGGAGTATCCATCTCTTATAGCTTCAACAAGGTGATGCATCAGTCTACCGCATCTTTCAAAAATATTGAAAGCGAGATCGAAATATCTGCTTTGTACAATAACATAGAACTGGAGAATACAACAGGACCCCTTACTGTTAAATCTGTTTACGGAACTGTTGAAGCAAAATTGGGGCAAAACATCAAAGGACCTATTTCATTAATATCGGTTTACAAACATGTTGATGTTGCTATGCCAACCGCTACAAAGGCAAATCTCAAAATGAATACTTCTTGGGGAGAGATCCTGGCATCAGCAGAATTTAAAATCGATATTGAAAAATCCGGCGACATGATCAAGTACAGTGAAAACAATATCAAAGGAAAGTTGAACGGCGGCGGAATTGATATGACACTTACTTCCAATTACGGAAAAGTATACCTGCGTAAAGCCAACTAATCCTATCACGTTATTAAACATACTTGTATGAAAACGATACTCACCGTATTGTGCTGTACCCTGCTGTGTCTTGTTCAAGCACAACAGACCATCACTAAAACCTATCCGGTAAAAGCCGGACAACAATTGAACCTGTCATTTGACTATCCGAAAGTGGTTAAACTAAGCACTTGGGATAAAAATGAAGTTTCCATTACCGCATCTGTTAGTATCAATAACGGAGAAAACAATGAAGCATTTCAGTTGATTGAAACAACCGAAGGAAATACACTAACCGTTAAGAATATCATTAAAGACATGGATAAACTTCCCAAGCGTTATACTGTGATGAAAGACGGAAAGAAAACAGTATTTACTTCAAAAGAATCGTACAAGGAATTTACTGCTGATTTGAAAGGAGCTAAATATTATTCAGAGGGCGTAGAAATAGAAATCACTTTAGAAGTTAAAGTACCGGAAAGTCTAGCAAGCACTTTTGTAAAAGCTACTTATGGTATTGTAGAGGTATCAAATTTCAACGGACAGTTAAAAGCAGATGCGACCTATGGAGGAATTGATGCCTCTATCAATGAAGCAACCACCGGTAAGTTATCTGTTACCACACACTACGGACAGATATACAGCAATCTGAAATTGAATATTACTGACAAAGAAGAAAAGGATTTTTATACTTCTATCACATTAGCGCCGGGTAAAGGACCAGCTTATTCTTTGAAGTCTACTTACGGTAATCTTTACTTGCGCAAATCTGTTAAATAACTACGCAAGCTGTTTCTACAGTTCGCAACTATTCTCATGTGTATGAAAGCCGCAGCAATGCGGCTTTTTTATGCACTGATTAAACCTTTGCCAAAACAAATAACACGATAGTTTTTAACAGCAGATTGACAAAATTTTAGGTTCCTTTTCGCAATTGCAGGCACGAAGCTTGGATATAGAATAGTGTATATGATCCTGAACAAAAAAGATACGATTATGAAAACAACGAAATGGACAGCCACTATTTTATCTCTTA